>CATLFA010000020.1 GCA_949927585.1 uncultured Clostridiaceae bacterium | reverse complement strand
AAAAAGTTGTAATTAGAAATATAATAATAAAAATAATAAGTATTGTATTGATATTTATCTTTATTAAAAATAGTAATGATTTAATAATATATTTTATAATATATGTATTATCTACCTTATTTGGAAATATAACACTATGGACATATTTGCATAAATTTTTAGCTAAAATAGAATTTAAAGAATTAAATATTATTAAGCATTTAAAGCCTACAATATCATTATTTATTCCACAAATAGCAGTACAAATATATACTGTTTTAGATAAAGTAATGATAGGAGCAATTATAACAGACAAGTCGGAAGTAGGCTATTATGAACAAAGCCAAAAAGTAATAAAAATGTTACTTACAGTTGTTACATCATTGGGCACTGTTATGGTTCCTAGAATGGCGAATACATTTATAAATGGAGATACAAGAAAAATACAGGAATATATGAAAAGAGCTTTTAATTTTGTATTTTTTATAGCATTTCCAATGGTATTTGGAATAATTGCAGTATCTAATAATTTCGTACCACTATTTTTTGGACAAGGATACGAAAAAGTATCAATACTAATGTGTGTAATTAGTCCAATTGTACTGGCAATAGGCTTAAGTAATGTAATAGGAACACAATATTTATTACCAACAAAAAGACAAAAAGAGTATACAATTTCAGTTATAGTTGGCGCAATCGTTAATTTTGGTATAAATATAGTATTAATAAAAAGATGTGGAGCTCTTGGTGCATCAGTAGGAACTGTGATAGCTGAAATATCTGTTACAATATTACAATTTGTTTTTGTAAAAAAAGACTTTAAATTATTAGAAATATTGAAGCTATCAATTAAATATATCATTGCATCATTAATAATGTTTGCAATATGTATAATTATAGAAAATTTCATAAAAAATAATTTATATTGTATAATTGCACAAGTTATAGTTGGAATAGGAACATATGGAATAATGTTATTATTACAAAAAGATGAATTTACATATTTATTATTAAATAAAATAAAATTAAAATTTATAAAATAGGAGAGTCATATGAAGAACTACGATTACCTAATAGTAGGATCAGGCCTATTTGGATCAATATTTGCCTATGAAGCAAACAAAAAAGGCAAAAAATGCCTAGTAATAGATAAACGCCCTAACATAGGTGGAAATATCTACACAGAAAACATAGAAGGAATAAACGTACATAAATATGGTGCACATATATTCCATACAAGTAATAAAGAAGTATGGGAATATATTAATAAATTTGCGGAATTTAATCGTTATACAAACTCCCCAGTAGCACGTTATAAAGATGAACTATATAACATGCCATTTAACATGAATACATTTAACAAACTATGGGGAGTAGTAACTCCAAAAGAAGCACAAACAAAAATAGAAGAAGAGAAGAAAGATGCGGGAATAGTAGAGCCTAAAAACTTAGAAGAACAAGCAATTAGCTTAGTAGGAAAAACAATATATGAAAAATTAGTAAAAGGATATACTGAAAAACAGTGGGGGCAAAAAGCAACTGAATTGCCAAGCTTTATAATAAAAAGACTTCCAGTTCGTTTCATATATGATAACAACTATTTTAACGATATCTACCAAGGTATTCCAATAGGGGGCTACACACAAATTATAGAAAAAATGCTTAAAGGAATAGAAGTAAAACTAAATTGTGATTTCTTTGAACATAGGGAAGAATTAGAAAACATAGCACATAAAATAATATTCACAGGTCCAATAGACCAATACTATAATTATCAATATGGAGAGTTAGAATATAGAAGCTTAAAATTTGAAACAGAGATACTAAATGAAAGAAATTATCAAGGAAATGCAGTTGTAAACTACACAGAATATGAAGTTCCATATACAAGAATAATAGAGCATAAACATTTTGAATTTGATCAAATATCACCTAAAACAGTAATAACAAAAGAATATCCAGATAAATGGACTTTAGGAAAAGAACCATATTATTCAATAAATAATGACCAAAATAATAGTTTATATGAAAAATATACAAACCTTGCAAAAAATGATAATAAAGTAATATTTGGGGGAAGATTAGGTCAATATAAATATTTTGATATGGATAAGGTAATTATGGAAGCTTTAAACTGTGTAAAAGAGAATTTATAAATTAAAATAACTTACAAATAATATAATAATAAAATATTATAGGGCATAGCAAAACTATGCCCTATTTTAAGTATAAATATAATTAAATATTCTGGCTGGGGTACTGTGATTCGAACACAGGAATGTCGGAGTCAGAGTCCGATGCCTTACCGCTTGGCGATACCCCAATATGTGTATTGGATTATATACAAGAAATATAATACCATAAATAATCCTGAAAATCTACTATAATTTTTTATTTTATATGAAATATTTTGGAAAATATGGAAATAATATAATAAAAAAAGATGAGAGGAGAAAGTAAAAAGTGAAAGATTATTTAGGTATTAGAGATATAAAAGCATTAGAGGTATTTGATTCAAGAGGAAATCCAACAGTTCAAGTAGAAGTAATAACAGAGGGGCGGATTTAGTGGAATAGCATTAGTACCATCAGGAGCCTCAACAGGAAGCTATGAAGCGGTAGAATTAAGAGATGAAGGTGATAGACTAAATGGTAAAGGTGTTCAAAAAGCAATAGATAATGTTAACAAAAAAGTTGCAAAAAATTTAAAAGATATGAATGTATATAATCAAAGGGAAATAGACGAAAAACTAATAAAATTAGATGGTAGCGAAAATAAATCTAATTTGGGTGCAAATGCAACACTAGGAGTTTCATTAGCAGTAGCAAGGGCAGCAGCAAATTCATTAGGAATGGAGTTATATAATTATGTAGGAGGGATAGATGCACACGAGCTACCAATTCCAATGATGAATATATTAAATGGAGGAAAGCATTCAGACAACAATATTAGTATGCAAGAATTCATGATTATGCCAATAGGTGCAATAACATTTAGAGAAAGAATGGAAATGGGAGTAGAAGTATACCATAAACTTAAGAAAATTTTAAAAGAAAAAGGATATAGCACAGCAGTAGGAGATGAAGGAGGTTTTGCACCAAACTTAGAAGGAGAAGAACAAGCAATAGAACTTATATTAGAGGCAATACAAAAAGCGGGATATATAGCAGGAAAAGATATTTATATTGCACTTGATGTAGCAGCAACAGAAATGTGGGAAGAAGCAAGAAAAATTGGAGAAGAAGGTTATTACTTTTGGAAAAAAGATATGTTAAAAACAAAAGAAGAAATGATAAACTATATTATAGAACTTACTAATAAATATCCAATTATATCAATAGAAGATGGTCTAGCAGAAAATGATTGGTCTTCTTGGAAAATATTAACTGAAAAAATGAGAAAAGATGTACAATTAGTAGGAGACGATTTATTTGTTACAAATAATAAGAGATTATTAAATGGAATAAATAAAGGGGTAGCAAATGCAATATTAATAAAGCCAAATCAAATAGGAACTTTAACAGAGACTTTAGATTGTATAGAAATAGCTAAAAAAGCAGGATATAGAACTATAATTTCCCACCGTTCAGGAGAAACAGAAGACACAACAATTGCAGATATAGCAGTAGCAACAAATGCTGGACAAATAAAAACAGGAGCACCATGTAGAACAGATAGAGTTGCAAAATATAATAGATTATTAAATATAGAAGAAGATTTAAAATAGAATAACGCTATTTAGGATATTCCTAAATAGCGTTATTAGTTTATTTCATATTTTTATGATTTATATATAATTTTGTTCCTATTATTATACAAGCAATTAATGCAATTCCAAATATAACAGTTAATGTTATTGTTGTACCTGTTTGAGGAATAGGGTCTGGAGCTTTAGTTGTATCCTCTACTAAAGTTACCTTTACCTTTGGAGTAACATCAGATGTTATAATTTTCTTTTGGCCATTTTCGTCTAATACTTTTTCAGTAGTAATATCAACTTTTTCATTAGTATCTAAAACAACATCAACTATTGATTCATCAATAGTATCTTTTAAAGTTAATTTATAAGAAAGAGTATCTGATTCTCCATAACTTAAACTATCAATATGCCATACTATCATATTATTTTGTAAATCAATATCTTCTGATACAGTTCCTAAAGTAGGAAGTGTTACATATTCAAAATCAAAGTTATTAACTATTTCTTGTGGAAAATAATCATAAATATCAATATCAGTTAAAATTCCATCTTCTGGTGCTATTAATTGAGTTAATATTGTTTTAGAAACAGTTTCTTCAATTTCACTATCAGTAATATAATAGAATTTTCCAACAGTAGGTTTTTCAGGAGTTCCAAAAACTTCTTCAGCTAATTCTTTATATGTTTTACCTGTTTGAGATTCTACATTAGTAGTAACACCAGTCATCATAGATAATATTTGAATTCCATCATTTTCAAGTTTTTTAAGTGCATTTTTTGTATTAGTTGCAGTTACTCCAGAATATAAAATTTTATTGCTTCCTAAAGATATATTAGGAACACCATCTGTTAATAAAATTATAAATTTGTTATCACATGTTCCAGTGAATTGCTGACTTGCAAGAGTAATACCTGCTTCAATGTCAGTTCTTTTTCCACTAGCATCATTAGCAACTTCAGTTATAGCTGTCATTACAGTATCTTTAGAATTTGTTAAACCAGTTCTTAATTTTGCATCTGTAATAGTTCCTTCATTAGCTCCTGTTGAAAAACTAACAACACTTAATTTAACAGTATCTAATTTTAAAAGTTCAGTTGCAAGAAGTTTAGCAGAATCTGTAACAGCTTCCATTCTTGAACCACCAGTTGCAATTGTTTCACCCATACTTAATGAGTTATCAATAACTAAAACAATTTCACTTGGTTTATCTAAAGGTCTAACAGCATTATTAGTTACTTTTAAACCAATAGTCAATTCCTTTTTGTCTAAATCATAATCAATAATTTTCTTTTCAAATACAGCTTTATCTGTAATATTAATTGTACAAATATTATTTTCTACTATTTCTAATTTTGCCTTTTCTGAACTAGTAGTTGCAGCGAGAACACTTGAACAAAGTAATAATATTAACAAAATTACACAAGCTATTCTTTTAAATTTTTTCATAATTAATCAATTCCCTTCTTAAATATATAAATACTCTTATTAAATTATAGTATAACCAATATTTATTTTCAATATTTTAATAAAAATGAAATAAAAATGTAATATTTTATAGAAAAATGTATATAGTTGTGATAAAATAATAATCAAAAATGGAAGGTAGAAAATGAAAAATATATTAGGAATAATAGTATCATATATATTTATAGGAATTATTATAGTATTTGCAAAATTTTTCAAAAAAATAGGAGAAGAGGCAAGTAGAAAATTTATACATATAATGCTTTCTAATTGGTGGTTTATAGCAATGTACTTTTTCGAAAATGCATTATGGGCAAGTATAGTACCATTAAGCTTTGTAGTAATAAATTATATTTCATATAAGAAGAACTTAATATCAGTAATGGAACGAGAAAGTCAAGATGGATTAGGGACAGTGTATTATGCTATTTCACTATTAATATTAGCAATAATAACATTTGGAATAACAAATAAGCCAGAAATAGGATTATGTAGTGTGTTAATAATGGGGTATGGAGATGGATTAGCCGCGATTATAGGAAAAAAAGTAAAAAGCTATGAATACAAAATAGGAAATACTAAGAAAACATTAGTAGGCTCACTAACAATGTTTGTAATAACATTCATAACAATAGCAATATATTTAGGGCTTACAGGAATAAATTTATGGGCAATAAAATCAATAGTAACAGCAATAATACTTACTATAATAGAAGCAGTATCAATAAAAGGAACAGATAATATAACAATACCAATATCAGCATGTACATTATTATTCCTAATGTAAAAATGAAATTGTAGGGGTTGCACTTCAAAGACATGGCTCGAATGAATAGTGAATAATACACGCTTTCGCGTGGAGAAGGGATGTAGAAATGGATAACATATTAGATAAAGTAAATAATCCAGAAGATTTAAAGAAACTTAATATAAAAGAAAAAGAGCAACTAGCAAAAGAAATAAGAGAAAAAGTTATAAACACAGTATCAGTAACAGGTGGACACTTAGCTTCTAACTTAGGTGTTACAGAACTAACTATTGCACTTCATAGTGTTTTTAATACTCCTAAAGACAAAATAGTATGGGATGTAGGGCATCAAACTTATGTGCATAAAATATTAACAGGCAGAAAAGATAAAATGCATACTTTAAGGCAACTAGGTGGTATATCTGGCTTTCCAAAAATAAAAGAATCTGAATACGATAGTTTTGATACAGGCCATAGTAGTACATCAATATCAGTAGCACTTGGTATGGCACGAGCAAGAGATATAAAAAAAGAAGACAATAACGTAATAGCAGTAATAGGAGATGGAGCTTTAACAGGAGGAATGGCATTAGAAGCTTTAAATGATGCAGGAAATAGTAAAACGAAATTAATAGTAATATTAAATGATAACGAAATGAGCATTTCAAAAAATGTAGGTGGAATCTCTCAATTTTTAACTAAAATGAGAACTAGGAAATTCTACAAAAAATCTAACAACAGCGTAAGAAAAGCCTTAGAAAAAGCACCTAAAATAGGAACACCAATAATAAGAGTAGCAAGAAGAATAAAATATAGCTTAAAACAATTAGTTTTACCTAATATGTTTTTTGAAGATTTAGGTTTTAAATATTTAGGACCAGTAGATGGTCATGATATAGAAAGAATAGAATGGATTTTAAAATTAGCAAAAAAAGAGCAAGAGCCAGTACTTGTACATATAATAACCAAAAAAGGAAAAGGTTATAAACCAGCAGAAGAAAACCCAGACAAATTTCATGCAACAGGTAGTTTTGAAATAGAAACTGGAAAATCAAAAAAAGAAAAGAAAAAGGACTATTCAGCAGTATTTGGAGAAAAATTAGTAGACTTAGCTAAAAATAACGAAAAAATAGTAGCAATAACAGCAGCAATGACAGATGGAACAGGGCTAAAAGAATTTAAAGAAAAATATCCTAACAGATTTTTTGACGTAGGAATAGCAGAGCAACATGCGGTTAGCTTAGCAGCAGGTCTTGCAAAAGAAGGTTTAAAACCAGTAGTACCAATATACTCATCATTCTACCAAAGAGCATATGACCAAGTAATACACGACATATGCATAGAAAGCTTGCCAGTCGTTTTGTGCGTAGATAGAGCAGGAGTTGTTGGAAATGATGGAGAAACACATCAAGGGCTATTAGACCTAGCATTCTTTAACCTAGTACCAAACTTAAGCATAATGGCACCAAAAGATTTTAAAGAACTAGAGAAAATGTTAGAATATGCAATAACATTAAATTCACCAGTAGTAATAAGATACCCAAGAGGTGGAGAAAGTGAAAAAGTAAAATTTGAAAAACACGAAGAGATAAATAGAGGAAAAGCAGAAATACTAAAAGAAGGAAAAGATATAAGTATAATAGCAATAGGGAAAATGGCAGTAAAAGGTATGGAAATAGCGCAAGAATTAGAAAAACAAGGAAAAAGTGTAGAACTAATAAATGCAAGATTTTTAAAACCATTTGATAAAGAAACAATAATAGAAACAATTACAAAAACAAAAAATGTAATAACAATAGAAGATGCTAGTATAGTAGGTGGATTAGCAACAAAAGTAAAAGATGTAATAGCAGAAAACAAACTAGAAAATGTAGAACTAAAATGCTATGCTTATCCAGATAAATTTATAGAAGCTGGAAATGTAGGAGAATTAGAGGAAAAATATTTATTTTAGTTCCCATTGGGGACGTTTCCTAATGAGAAATCTGGCACTTTGGGGATATCTGTCCCTTTTGGGAAATTTCTAATTTGACTTTTTTAAAAAATACAACTAAAAATAAAATTGGAGAAAATATGGATAGAAATATCATAAATAAATATAAAAATGAAAAGGATAGATTACTAATATCAAAAGTAATGGATAAAATAAGGTTTTGTGAAACTAAAAATAAAATTCAAACCACAGATTTTTTAGATGAAATGGAGCAAAAGCTATTAGAAAATTTTTTGAAATCACAAAAAATATCTAATTATTTTTTCACAGGTGGATTTGAAGAAGCGGAAAGAAAAATATTAGTAATTTATCCAGAAAAGTTAACTGATATAATACGAAATATTAATCTAAATGAATATATAAATTGTATAAGAATACAATTGCCAAATGAAATGCAAGGAGAATATACACATAAAAATTACTTAGGTGGACTAATGAAATTAGGAATATCAAGAGAAAAAATAGGCGACATTTTAGTAGAAGAAAATGGAGCAGATATTTTAGTGATGCCAGAGATGTTAAAATTTTTAATTACAAATATTTCTAGTTTAACAAGATTTAGTAAGTCAAGAGTAGAACAAATAGAATTACAAAATTTAAAGAAAATAGAAATAAAAACACAAAATATAAAAATAACAGTTGCCTCAATGAGGCTAGACAATATAGTTTCAGAACTTGCAAGATGTTCAAGAGGGAAAGCAAATGAATTATTATCACAAGAAAGAGTATTATTAAACCATGAAATAATAGAAAAATCCTCAAAAGAAGTAAAAGAAAATGACATAGTAACAATTCGTGGAAAAGGAAGATTTGTAATAAAAAGTATAGTAGGAAATAGTAGAAAAGGAAGACTATTTATCGAAGTAGAAAAATTCATTTAAGGAGGATTATATGCAAGAAATAGCAGTAGTTGTTCATAACAGTAATGAAAATGTAAACGTACTAGAAACTATAAATTCAATAAAGAATGCAGGCTTTAAAAATGTATTTATTCAATGGTATGATAAAGATTGGGAATGCTCTCAAGACAAGCAAGTAAAAATATGTAAAGAATTAGGCTTAAACATTATATTTGCACATTTGGGATATAAAAATATTAATTATATTTGGGAAGAAGGACTAGAAGGAGAAAAACTAGTAGAAAAATATAAAAAAGATATTTTAAACTGTAAGCAATATAACATTCCAATGGTAGTAATGCACCTAACAAGTAAAAGTATAGCACCTATTTATAATGAAATAGGATTAAATAGATTAAAAGAGATAACGCAATATGCACAAGAGTTAGGTATAAAAGTAGCATTTGAAAACACAAAAATAAAAGGATACTTAGAATATGTATTAGAAAATATAAGAAAAGATAATGTTGGAATATGTTATGATGCAGGACACTGCCATGTACACTTTAACGACGAATTTAACTTTGAAATATTTAAAGATAGAATATTTGCAGTACACTTACATGATAATGATAAGAAAGATGATTTACACTTATTACCATTTGATGGAACAATAAATTGGAACTATGTAATGGAAAAATTAAAAGAATGTAATTATAATGGCCCAATTACACTTGAACTATGCTATAGATATGACTATTTAAATATGTCATTAGACGAATTTTATAAAGAAGGATTTAATAGGGGGCAAAAATTACAAAATATATTTACAAAATAGGCTTAAGTCAAAACTTAAGCCTATTTTTCTATTGATTTTAAAAATACAATATGTTAAAATACCAATATAAATAAAGTTCCCAAAAGTGACGTTATACCCCAAAAGGAAACGTCCCCAATGGGAAAAAAGGAGAAAGCAAAATTGGAAGACAAGAAAAAATACATTAGAAACTTTAGTATAATAGCACACATAGACCATGGAAAATCAACACTAGCTGATAGATTAATAGAAATGACAGGAGTACTTTCAAAACGTGAAATGGAAGCACAAGTTTTAGACAATATGGATATAGAAAAAGAACGTGGAATTACTATAAAATCTCAAGCAGTTAGAATGAAATATAAAGCAAAAGATGGAAACGAATATGAGCTTAATTTAATAGATACCCCAGGGCATGTAGACTTTAACTATGAAGTATCAAGAAGTTTAGCGGCATGTGATGGAGCAATTTTGGTAGTAGATAGTAGCCAAGGTGTAGAAGCACAAACATTAGCAAATGTATATTTAGCAATAGATAATAACCTAGAAATTCTACCAGTAATAAACAAGGTAGATTTGCCAAATGCAAGACCAGATGAAGTAAAACAAGAAATAGAAGATATTATAGGTATACCTGCAATGGACGCACCATGTATTTCAGCAAAATCTGGGCTAAATGTAGATGAAGTATTAGAAAGAATAGTAACAGACCTACCAGCACCTACAGGTAACAAAGAAGAAAAGTTAAAATGTTTAATATTTGATTCAATATACAATGACTATAAAGGTGCAATAGCCTATGTTAGAGTAAAAGATGGAACAGTTAAAGTAGGAGATGAAATACTACTTATGGCTACAAATAAAACCTTTGTAGTAACAGAAGTAGGGCACTTTGAGCCAGGAAGCTATGAGCCATGTGAAATGTTAGAAGCAGGAGAAGTAGGTTATATAGCAGCAAGTATAAAAAGCCTATCAGATGTAAGAGTTGGTGATACAATAACATTAAGAAATGATAAGGCAAGTGAGCCTCTACCAGGATATAAAAAAGTAAATCCAATGGTATATTGTGGTTTATACCCAATAGATGGAAGTGACTATGAAAACTTAAAAGTAGCCCTAGAGAAGTTAAAACTAAATGATGCAGCACTAGAATACGAAGCAGAAACTTCAAATGCACTAGGTTTTGGTTTTAGATGTGGATTCTTAGGTTTACTTCACTTGGAAATAATAGAAGAAAGATTAGATAGGGAATTTGACCTAAGCTTAATTACAACATCACCATCAGTTATATATAAAGTATATAAAACAGATGGTACAATGATTGAACTATATAATCCATCAGACTTACCACCATCAAACGAAATATCATATATGGAAGAACCATTTGTAACAGCTGAAATCCTAACACCAAAAGAATTTGTAGGAAATATAATGGAAATATGTCAAAGCAGACGTGGAATATATATAGATATGAAATACTTAGATGAAAATAGAGTAACATTAATATATGAACTACCACTAAATGAAATAATATACGACTTCTTCGATAATTTGAAATCACGAACAAAAGGATATGCATCATTTGACTATGAAATAAAAGATTATAGACGCTCAGAACTAGTAAAACTAGATATATGGGTAAATGGAGAAGGAGTAGATGCACTATCATTTATAGTACATAAAGATTCCGCTTATGAAAGAGGAAGAAAAATGATAGAAAAATTAAAAACATGTATACCAAGGCAATTGTTCGCTATACCTCTTCAAGCAGTAATAGGAGGAAAAATAATAGCAAGAGAAACAATATCAGCAATGAGAAAAGATGTACTAGCAAAATGTTATGGTGGAGATATAACAAGAAAGAAAAAATTATTAGAGAAACAGAAAAAAGGTAAAAAGAAAATGCGTCAAATAGGAAACGTAGAAATACCACAAGAAGCATTTTTAAGTGTACTTAAATTGGATGAAGAATAGAAACAGACATCCAAATCAATGGACGCCTGTTCTATTTTCGATATAACTTTTTTAACTGTCGATAATTTATTTTATTTCCAATTTATGCTCTAATTTCTCTATTTTAGTTAAGGTTCTGTTATATAAAGCCTTGTAGTAATAATAAAAATCATACTGCATAGTTAATTCTTCAGCAAGATAAGAATTACCATACTGAGAATTAAAGAAAGAAGAAATACTTAGAGGTGTAAATTGATTACAAAGTGAATGTATTGATTCATTATATGAATCAATAATTTTACAATATTCATTGGAAAGTTTTTGTAATTTACTCAACTTCCTAACTAAGTGGTTATTATACCATTCTTTCAAAAATGTAATTATACCCATAATGAATACCTCCTATTGTATTATTTTTGAAAATATATTAGAATATAGTAAGTATATAACAAAACTTAACATAAGTCAAGAAAATATAAAATAAATAGTATACACTATTTAAGAAAAGGAAGAAAGAATGAAACAAGAAAATAACAATATGATTTCTAAAAAGAAATACCAGAAATTATCTGCTCAAAAAATAAAAATTACAGATAACTTAAAAAAAGAAGATATTAAAAGCCGGAAATGACCAAGTAGAAGGTAGAAATTCAGTAATAGAACTACTAGAATCAGGAAGAGACATTAATAAAATATTTGTACAAGCTGGAGAAAAACATGGTTCAATTAACAAAATAATAGCTATGGCAAGAAACAAAAAAATATTAATTTCTGAAGTTAGTAAAGAAAAAATTAACCAAATGGCACAAACTCACAATAACCAAGGTATTATAGCAATAGTACCACCATTTGATTACTGTGAAGTAGAAGATATTTTATTAGAAGCAAATACTAGACAAGAAGAACCATTTATAGTAATATTAGATGGAATAGAAGATCCTCATAATCTAGGTTCAATTATAAGAACTGCAGAAACAGCAGGAGTACACGGAATTATAATACCAAAAAGAAGAGCAGCATCTGTAAATGCAACAGTAAATAAAGTATCAGCAGGAGCAGTAGAACATATGAAAATTGCTAGAGTAAATAACTTAGTAGAAACAATAAAATATTTAAAACAGCAAGGGGTATGGATATGTGGTACAGATATGGAGACAAAAACATATTATTATGACCAAGACTTAAAAGGATCACTAGCAATAGTAATAGGGAGTGAAGGCTTCGGAATGAGTAGACTTGTAAAAGAAAATTGTGATTTTCTAGTAAAAATCCCAATGAAGGGTAAAATAACATCACTAAATGCCTCAGTATCAGCAGGAATAGTAATGTATGAAGCAATGAAGCAACGAAATTAATAAAAAGTTATAATAAAAAAATGTTACAAAATGATATTGTAAAGGTTGCTCTCCTTTAGGAGAAGTCCTCTTCTAAGAAATTACCTTAAAAATTTAATATCCAATTTATAACTTTAAAATTAAAAAAGTCAAAAGTAAATAGTGAAGAGTGAATAGTACACACTTCGCATGAAGGAGGAAAAACATGTATTACGGAAGAAAAAAAGGAATAATAATAGCAATAATAGTTGTAGCTATTATATTAGTAATTGGAATAGGAGGAACATGTTTATATATGTTTACAGACTTATTCAAATCTAATGAAAAATTATTTTGGAAATATATGAGTAAAGAAGCAACAAGCTTAGAACTAAAACCAAATTTACAAATGGAAGAAATACAAAAAAAGAAACAGCAAACTCCATATACGACAGATGGAAAAGTTGAATTTTCTTCAACTAATGATGAAGTGAATAATAATTTGCAAAAAATCAAATTAACTTCTGAAGGAAAAATAGATAAAACAAATAATTATGCATATTCAGAAAATAAATTAGAATATAACAATAGCACAATATTTAATTTAAAATATTTACAAGATGGAGATATATATGCCCTAAAATCAGATGAAATTGTAAATGCATATGTGGGAGTAAGAAATAAAAATTTAAAGGTTTTAATGCAAAAATTAGGAATATCAGCAACATTTAATATTCCAGATGAAATAATACCAATAGATTATTCTAGTATATATAAATTGACAAAGGAAGAAGAAAAACACATAAATGAAACATATGTAAATGTAATAATGCAAAATATTACTAAAGATTGTTATAGTAGACAAACAGAAGCAGTAGTAGAAAAAGATGGAGTTTCATATACTACAACATCATATAGATTAGATTTAAGCTCTAATTTAATTTCAAATATTGTACTAAATATCTTAAACACATTAAAAACAGATAGTGTTACTCTAAACTTAATAGCATCAAAAGCATCTGAATTAGGTATAGAAGAATATGCAACTGTGGATGGAGTAAGTAAGGCAATAGACAATATTATAGATAATTTAGAAAATATTGATTTTGTAGATACATCATTTGTTGTATATGCATATAAAGGAGAAACAATAGCAACTGAAGTATTATTAAAAAATAGATCTAAAACAACTATATATATAGATAATCCTATTAAAATAAAATATGAAAATTTTCAAGAAGATGCAGAATTTAATGTAATGAATATAGAAATGATAACTAAAAATACTAGTACACAATCTAATTTTAATATTAAAGCAAATGTAGATGACCACACAGAAGTAATAATAGATATTAGTAATACAGGTTCAGCAATAGATGGTACTTTAGATACAAATATTATCGCTTCTATTATACAAAATAACGAAGAATATGAAATGATATATACTGGAACTACTAAATTTATAAATGAATTAGAAAATATAGAAAAATTAAATGAAACTAATTGTGCAATATTAAACGATTATTCACAACAAGACTTAAATACATTAATACAAGCATTAATGAATCAAATAATAACAGTATTTAATCAGAAGGCACAAATGATAGGAGCTTTAAGTTCAACAAATATAAATAATCCTATATTACCTGAAATTACAATGTAGAAAATGCAATTAATAGAAATAACATAAAGTATATTGACTAATTAGAAAAAAGTAGTATAATAAAAGTATAGGAAATAAAATAAAAACAAAAATGAGACAAAGTAAAATAAAGGTTACTTAAAAGAGAGAGTTTGTCACTGGCTGAAAGCAAACTTAAAGCAAACATATTTGAAAAACTACCTCATTTACGTTTCTAGCAAAAACTAGACGTATTACTTGCGTTAAAAGTATAAATTAAGTAAAAAATTAGGATGGAACCGTGCTAATAAAAGTAAGCACTCCTATGCTCGAAAAAGCATAGTGAGTGTTTTTTTTATGAAATTTGGAAATTTTTAGACACATCCAAAAACATTTCTAGAAGGAGGAAAAGAGAATGTTTAGAATTAAATTAGAAGGTGGAAGAACAATGGAAGTAGAGGAAAGTATGTATTGGCATACAACTGCTCATATATTAGCTCAAGCAGTAAAAAGACTATTTCCAAATTATAAATTAACAATAGGACCATCAATAGAAAATGGTTTCTATTATGACTTTGATGTTGAAAAGCCATTTACAGAAGATGATATAGAAAAAATAGAAGAAGAAATGAAGAAAATAATTAAAGAAGATTTGATTATAGAAAGATTTGAACTAAAACGTGAAGAAGCAATTAGATTAATGGAAGAAAAGGAAGAACCTTATAAAGTAGAATTAATAAAAGACTTGCCAGAAGGAGAAGTAATATCCTTCTATAAACAAGGGGAATTTGTTGATTTATGTCGTGGACCACATCTTCCAAGTACAGGAAAAGTAAAAGCTATAAAACTAACATCAATGTCATCTGCTTATTGGAGAGGAGATGCAAAAAATAAATCTCTTCAAAGAGTATATGGAATATCATTCCCAAAAGCAAGCGAGCTAGAAGAATATTTAACTAAATTAGAAGAAGCCAAACAACGTGACCACAGAAAGTTAGGAAAAGAACTAGGAATATTCATGACACATGACTTAGTAGGAAAAGGATTACCAATGTACTTACCAAATGGATATATTATATGGGAACTATTAGAAAACTATATAAAAGGAAAAGAAAAGAAACTTGGATATAAACACGTTTTAACACCACCACTAGCAACAGTAGATTTATACAAAACATCAGGACACTGGGAACACTACAAAGATGGAATGTTCCCTAAAATGGAAGTAGAAGGAGAGGAATTCGTACTTCGCCCAATGAACTGCCCACACCACATGATGATATATGCAAATGCTATACACTCTTATAGAGATTTACCAATTAGAATTGGAGAAATAGCAAGAGATTGCAGATTTGAAGCAAGTGGAACATTAAAAGGAATAGAAAGAGTAAGAACATTTTGCCAAAATGATGCACACCTTTTTGTAACACCAGAACAAATAGAAGAAGAATTCAAAACAGTAGTAAATTTAATATTAGAGGCATATAAAGATTTAAATATTACAGACTATCACTTTGAATTATCATTAAGAGACCCAGAGGATAAAGTAAAATATCATCCAGATGATCAAATGTGGAATAATGCAGAAAATACATTAAGACAAGTATTAAATGATATAGGAATTCCATATATAGAAAAAATAGGAGAAGCAGCATTTTACGGACCAAAATTAGACGTTCAAGTAAAACCAGCAGTAGGAAATGAATATACGCTATCTACATGCCAATTAGATTTCTGCTTACCAGCAAAATTCAATTTATCATATATAGATAAAGATGGAGAAAAGAAAATGCCAGTAGTACTTCATAGAGCAATATTTGGAAGTATAGATAGATTTATAGCATACTACCTAGAAGAAACAAAAGGAGCTCTACCAACATGGCTTGCACCAGTTCAAGTAAAAATATTGCCAATTACAGATAAACAATTAGACTATGCAAAAGAAGTTTATAGCAAAATGTTAGAAAAAGGAATAAGAGTAGAACTAGACAGTAGACAAGAAAAATTAGGATACAAAATACGTGAAGCGCAAATGTCAAAAGTTCCATATATATTAGTAATAGGAGATAAAGAAATAGAAGCAAATGCAGTTGGAGTAAGAGCAAGAAGTGAAGGAGATATAGGACAAATTTCAGTAGAAGAATTTATAAATCGTATAGAAGATGAAATAGAATACTATAAATTTTAGTTAACGCAAAAAGAATTGTATTATTATAATTAAAAAATAAGGAGTAAAAATATGGATAATTTAAAAATAGAATTGGATAATAAAAAGGATGTTGAAGGTTATGTGTGGCTTAATTTACATAAATACAATCAACAAAACTGTAAATATATAAAGGATAATTCTTCTTATGCTCATAATAATAAAATAAATGGAGATTTTATTATTTATGATAATAATAAGATAATTGGTGGAGCTTTGGGACATATTATATGGGGGTGGTATCATCTAACAGATTTCTATATAAGCGAAGAATATAGAAATAAGGGAGTTGGAACACAAGTAATACAAAAGATAGAAGAATTTGCAATGAGAAATAAAGCTTTAGGAGTTAGAATAAATTCATGGAGCTTTCAGGCACCAGAATTTTACAAAAGATTGGGTTACATTGAGTGGGGAAAATTTGAAGATTGTCCACCAGGAACTGTACATTATTATTTATACAAAAAGTTCTAAAATGATATGTAAAGGTTAGAAAAAAGGAGAAAAAATGAGATTAGACAAATTTTTAAAAGTTTCAAGAGTAATAAAAAGAAGAACAGTAGCAAATGAAGCAGTAGATGGTGGTAGAGTTTCAGTTAATGGAAAGGTAGTAAAGCCAAGTTATGAAGTAAAAGAGCGGAGATATTGTAGAAATAAAATTCGGAGATAAAATATCTAAATTTGAAATTATAAAAATACCACAAGTACAACGGAAAAGATATCGGAGAACTAATAAAAATATTATAATAAAAAAGGAAGTGTGGTAGAAGCATGAAAGAAAAATATGATGTAATAGTAGTAGGAATGGGACCAGGAGCAATATTTATGGCTTATGAAATGATAAAGCTAGATAAAAATAAAAGAGTTCTACTAATAGACCAAGGAAAAAGAGTAGAAGACAGAAATTGTCCAATAGAAAAAGTAGGAAAGTGTGTAAAATGCAAACCATTTTGTAGTATAACAAGTGGATTTTCAGGGGCAGGAGCTTTTTCAGATGGAAAACTATCTTTATATAATAAAGAAGATGATGACTTTTATGTTGGAGGAAATCTACACAAATATATAGGTGTTGAAGAAACAAAAAAAATAATAGATTACACAGATAAAATTTATTTAGAATTTGGAGCAGATAATAAATTAGAAGGAACAGAATATAAAGAAGAAGTAGCTGAAATCAAGAAAAAAGCAAAAAAACAAGGACTTACACTAATAGATATACCAATAAGACATTTAGGAACAGAAAAAGCACATGAATTATATAAAAGATTAGAAGATTACTTAGAGGAAAATAACATAGACATGATGTTTGAAACAGTTGTAGAAGATTTAATAATTGAGGAAAATACAGCAAGAGGAGTAAAAGTAAAAAGTGTAAAATCCAAAGGAGCAAATATTGAAGAAATATATGCAGACAATGTTGTTATAGCAGTAGGAAGAAAAGGTGCAAATTGGCTTGTAAATATGTGTGAGGAACATAAAATAAAAACAGAAGCTGGAGTTGTAGATATTGGTATTAGATATGAACTTTCAGATGAAGTAATGCAAAAAATTAATAAATATATGTATGAAGGAAAGTTTATAGGAAGACCAGCACCATTTGGAGATAAAGTAAGAACTTTTTGTCAAAATCCAAGTGGATTTGTTTCTTCAGAAGTATATGATAACAACTTAACATTAGTAAATGGACATTCATATAAAGATAGAAAAAGTAAAAATACAAATTTAGCAATTCTAGTATCACATCATTTCAATCATCCTTTCAATAAGCCAATAGAATATGGAAGAAATGTAGCCAAAAATTTAAATGAATTAGGAAATGGAAATGTACTAGTACAAAGGCTAGGAGATATTTATAGAGGAAAGAGAACTTGGGAAGAGGAACTAAAAAACAACAAAGTAGAACCAACTCTAAAATCGGCAGTAGCAGGAGATATAACATTTGCACTAGGATATAGAACAATGACAGATATTTTACAATTTATAAGAGAAATGGATAAAGTAGTAGAAGGATTTGCAAACCCAGAAAACTTACTATATGCACCAGAAATAAAATTTTATAGTAATCAAGTAGTAATAAATGAAAGATTTGAAACAAGTGTAAAAGGACTATATTCAATAGGTGATGGAGGAGGAATGACAAGAGGTCTTATGATGGCATCAGCCTCAGGAGTACAAATGGCAAGAAATTTATGTAAGTAAATAATGAACTAATAGTATGCAAAGAGGATTGGAAAATTCCAATTCTTTTTGTTTTAATATTGTTTAGAAGTCTAAATTATGATATACTTCAATTAAAATATAGAAAGAATAAGTAGAAAAATATAAATATAACATAAAAAAATGAATTGATGTCATTTATATTCCAAAAATGAAAATAAATGATAGCACATACTATTAGAAAGGAGAAAAAGATGTCGAATTTTGTACACTTACACATACATAGTGAATTTAGTTTACTAGATGGAGCAAATAGAATAAAAGATATACCAGTTATAGCAAGTAAGCTAGGAATGAATGCAATAGCAATTACAGATCATGGCTCTATGTTTGGAGTTATAGACTTTTACAAAGCCTGCAAGGCAAATGATATAAAACCAATTATAGGGTGTGAAGTATATGTAGCGCCACGAACGAGGCATGATAAAGACCCTAATTTAGATAGTAAATATAACCACTTAATATTATTAGCAAAAGATAAACAAGGTTACCAAAACTTATCAAAATTAGTTTCTATAGGCTACACAGAGGGTTTTTATTATAAACCACGTATAGATAAAGAAATACTAGAAAAATACCATGAAGGTCTAGTATGCTGTAGTGCATGTTTAGCAGGAGAAGTAAATCAAGCAATACTAAATAACAATATGGAAGAGGCAAAAAAAGTAGCACTATGGTTTAAAGAATTATTTGGAGAAGACTACTACCTAGAAATTCAAAACAATGGAGTAAAAGAGCAGGTACTAGTAAATCAAAAATTAATAGAATTATCAAAAGAGCTAAACATTCCACTAGTAGCAACAAATGATGCTCATTATTCAACACGAGAAGATGCATATAATCATGAAGTATTACTATGTATTCAAACAGGAAAGAAAATGTCAGACGAAGACAGAATGCGTTTTGAAACAGATGAACTATATATAAAATCTCCAGAAGAAATGAGTGATTACTTCTCAAATGTACCAGAAGCGATAGAAAACACAGTAAAAATAGCAGAAAAATGTAATGTGGAATTTGAATTTGGTCATACAATACTACCAAATTATGATGTGCCAGAAGGTTTTGAAACACACTATGATTATATAGAGAATTTGACCCAAAAAGGTTTAATAAAAAGATATGGGAAAGAAAATGAGGCTAACCTAGAGGAAGCATATAATTCCCTACCAGAAGAAATAATAAAAAGAGCAGAATACGAATTAGGTGTAATCAAAAAAATGGGCTATATAGACTACTTCCTAATAGTATGGGACTACATAAATTTTGCAAAAACACATGATATACCAGTAGGCCCAGGCCGTGGCTCAGGAGCAGGTTCAATAGTAGCCTATGCCATAGGAATAACAGATATAGACCCAATAAAATATAACCTACTATTTGAACGTTTCTTAAACCCTGAAAGAATTAGTATGCCCGACTTTGACGTAGACTTCTGCTACGAAAAAAGAGATAAAGTAATAGAATATGTATGTGAAAAATATGGCTATGACCATGTATCCCAAATAATAACATTTGGAACAATGTCAGCAAGAATGGTAATACGTGATGTTGCAAGAGTTCTAGATGTTCCATATGCAGAGGCTGACAAACTTGCAAAAATGATACCAAATGAAATTCATATAACAATAAAAAAAGCAATGGAGCAAAATAGAGAACTAAGAGATTTATATGAATCAGATGTAGAAATAAAAAAACTATTAGATATAGCAATGGCACTAGAAGGAATGCCACGTCAGGCCTCAACACACGCTTGTGGAATAGTAATAACAAAAGACCCAGTAGATACATATGTGCCACTATATGTAAGAGAAGGAAACATATCTACACAATTTATAATGACAACCCTAGAAGAGCTAGGTTTATTAAAAATGGACTTTTTAGGACTACGTACATTAACAGTTATAAAAGACACAATAGACTTAGTAAAAAAAGATAAAAACATAGAAGTAGAATTTGATAAAGACATGAATGACCCAAAAGTATATAAACTATGGCAAGAAGGGAACTCAGTTGGAATATTCCAATTTGAATCACAAGGAATGACAAACTTCATGAAAGAGCTAAAACCAGATAGCTTAGAAGACATAATAGCTGGAGTTTCACTATATCGCCCAGGCCCAATGGATCAAATACCAAGATATATAGCAAACAAAAAAGACCCTGAACACGCAGTATACACACACCCTGCTCTAAAACCAATACTAGAAGTAACCTATGGCTGTATGGTATACCAAGAACAAGTTATGCAAATAGTTAGGGATTTAGCAGGATACTCACTAGGAAGAGCCGACTTAGTACGTCGTGCAATGGGAAAGAAAAAGCTAGATGTAATGGCAAAAGAAAGAGAAATATTTATACATGGACAAATAGATGATGAAGGAAATGTAATAGTTCCAGGTTGTGTACGAAATGGAATAGATGAAAAAAGTGCAGACAAAATATTTGATGAAATGGCAGAATTTGCAAAATATGCTTTCAACAAATCACATGCAGCAGCATATGCAGTAGTATCATACCAAACAGCATACTTAAAGGCCTATTATCCAGAAGAATTCATGGCAGCAACACTAAATAGCTTTTTAGGAAACTTAGATAAAGTACCATACTACATAGAAGAATGTAAAAGACTAAACATAGAAATATTAAAACCAGACATAAACGAAAGTGAAACAAGGTTCACAGTAGATAAAAATGGTAAAATACGTTTTGGAATGGGAAGCATAAAAAATGTAGGAACAGCAGCAGTAGATAGCATAGTACAAGAAAGAAGAAAAAACGGAAAATACAAAAGTTTCACCGAATTTTGTGAAAGAATACAAGGAGAAGCAGTAAATAAAAAATGTATAGAAAGTTTAATAAAAGCAGGAGCCTTCGACGAATTTGAACAAACAAGAAGCACACTAATGGCATCATTTGAAGAAATACTAGACTCAATATCAGACTCATCAAAAAAGAACTTTAAAGGCCAAGTATCAATGTTCGACTTAAACTCACGGAAATACTGAGGAGGAAAATGACCTAGAAAAATTAAAATACACCTATCATACACTAAAAGAATACTCAGACAAAGAACTACTATCAATGGAAAAAGAAATGCTAGGTTTATATATATCAGGGCACCCATTAGAAGAACTAAAAGAACAAATAGAAATGTGTTCAAACATAAGCACACTAAAAATAAGAGAAGCACTAGAAGAACAAGAACAAACAGGAGCCTTCCTAATAAAAGACGGACAAAATGTAAAATTTGCAGGAATAATAAACAGCATCAAAAAGAAATACACAAAAAATAACAAAATAATGGCATTTGTAAACATAGAAGACTTATATGGAAACATAGAAACAATAGTATTCGAAAATGCATACCAACAAGCAGGAACAGCTTTAATGGAAGAAAGCATAGTATTAGTAGAAGGGCGTTTAAGTATACGTGAAGAAGAACAAAGTGTGAGTATAATAGCAAACAAAATAGTCCCATTGGGGACGTTTCCTAATGGGGTATCTGACACTTTTGGAAATCAAGAAATACCAAAAAGAAAAGAGTTAACTATTAATATTACAAATCTAGCAGAAGAGCAAAAAGACAAATTAAGAGGAGCACTTAAATTTTTTACAGGAGATAGAAACAATACACCAGTAAAAATAATAAATGGAGAAAACAAAATGCCAGCAGGTGGAATATTTGTAAATGGTAGCACTTTGGAAGAAATAGAAGAAATAGTAGGAAAAGAGAATGTATCAATTTTAGGATAGGGGTTCATGTGATGCTGGAAATTATTTATGTAATAATGCATTTTATAGAGCATTAGACTTTAAACAAAACAATAACTTAAAAACTAAAATTGCTTTTATACATATTCCTACTATTGATAACATTGAAGACATAGAAAAATTGAAAATAAAGAAGAAAATATAAGATAAAAAATATTGAGAAATATTTACAAATAAAATGAAATGTGATAATATATATCAAAACTATAAAACAAAAGGAGGACATAATTATGTCGTTACTAGAATTGCAAAAAGAGATATATGAAAACAAAATACGGCATGGATTTAACACTACAGATTTAAATGAAGAATTCTGTCATCTCTATGGAGAAGTAGCAGAAGCTCATGATGCTTGGTACAAAGGTCTGGATAGTTTTCCTGAGGAATTAGCAGATGCAGCTATATTCTTATTAGGAATAGCAGCAATTAGAGGAGTAGACCTTGAACAAGAAATAATTAAGAAGGTTGAAAAGAATAAACGAAGAAAATATGTAAAAAACAGTGTTGGAAATTTTGTGAAGGCAGAAAATGAATCTTAAAAAATCCCCTTTGAAGTACACGATATGTATTTCAAAGGGGATTTTTATTAGTGGATATAATAAAAAAATATTAAATCATTGACAAAATAGAAAAATATAGTATAATTAATATGTAGTATAATTTTTAGGGGAGAAAAAAATGATAGCTAAAGTTTGGAAAAAAGTATTACTAGTCATAGTAGTATTAGCATGCTTGTTCAATATGGTTAATAAGTTTGTATTTCATCCATCAATAGAAGATGAATTAGAAGCTTCAGCTAAATATGTACAAGAACAAAAAGAAAAATAGGTAAAAACATAATAAGTACTTGAAAAAAATGTATTTATGTGTTAATATATAAAAGATAGTTTTTAATAAAGAGAGGAAGAGGTGAATACAAAATGAGAGAAGGAATACATCCAACATATACAGAAAGTACAATTACATGTGCATGTGGAAACGTAATGAAAACAAATTCAGTAAAATCTGAAATGAAAGTAGACGTTTGCTCAAAATGTCATCCATACTGGACAGGTAATTTAAGAAAAGAAACAACAGGTGGTAGAGCAGATAAATTTAAGAAAAAATATGGAATTCAATAAGAATCATAAAATAGAGTGGGTAACCATTCTTTTTTTTGTTGTGTCCATTGGGGACGTTTCCTAATGGGTAATCTGTCCCTTTTGGACACATAGTTTAAATTAAGAAAGATTTGAAAAAGGAAAGCTTTAGACGAGTCCAAAATCTTTTCTTTAAAAAGTCGTAAAATGTAGTATATTTCGCTTGAAAAAACTTATAAAATGTAATAAAATAAAGCAAATGGTAAAAAGGAGAAATAAGCTTTGAAAAAAATAAACATAGAAGAAGAACTAAAATATATAGATAAAGTAAATGAAATAAATAAAGGAAAAATATTAAAATATTATATATTAACAATGGGATGCCAATTAAATGAAAATGACTCAGAAAAACTAAGTGGAATGTTAGAAAAAATGAACTATAAAAAAACATTAAATATGGAAGAGGCTGA
This sequence comes from uncultured Clostridiaceae bacterium, assembly GCA_949927585.1. Lineage (GTDB taxonomy): Bacteria > Bacillota > Clostridia > TANB77 > CAG-508 > UMGS1663. Next base: position 6,133 of record CATLFA010000020.1, on the reverse strand, counting down.
CTTAGTTTTATTCAACACATGTTGCGTACGTGAAAATGCAGAAGAAAAGCTATTTGGAAAAGTAGGAGAAGTAAAAAAACAAAAAGAAAATAAAGGCACAATAATTGCAATAGGTGGCTGTATGATGCAAGAAGAACATATAGTAAAAAAACTAAAACAAAGTTACCCATATGTAGATATAATATTTGGAACACATACACTTCATAAATTACCAAAAGACCTTTACAAAGCCTTGGAAGAAAACAAGAAAATAAGAGATGTAATAGATATAGATGGAGAAATAATAGAAGGCTTACCAATATCAAGAAATGATAAAATAAAAGCATCAGTAACAATAATGAATGGATGTAATAACTTTTGTAGCTACTGTATAGTTCCATATGTACGTGGAAGAGAAAGAAGTAGAAGTCCAAAAGATATTATAGAAGAAGTACGTTTGCTAGCAAAGCAAGGGTATAAGGAAATAACACTATTAGGACAAAATGTCAACTCATATTTAAGAGTAGAACGTGAAAAGAAAATAGAATTTGAAGAATACGAGGGAGTAAACTCATTTGCAACTCTATTAAGAGCCGTAGAAAAGATAGAAGGAATAGAAAAAATACGTTTTGTATCACCACACCCAAAAGATTTCACAGATGACGTAATAGAAGCAATAAGAGATTGTGAGAAAGTAAGCAAAATAGTACACTTACCACTTCAATCTGGAAGTACAAATGTACTAAAAGTAATGAACAGAAAATACACAAAAGAACAATACTTAAAATTAGTAGAAAAAATGAAAAAAATGGTACCAAACATAGTATTTTCAACAGATATAATAGTAGGTTTCCCAGGAGAAACAGAAGAAGACTTTGAAGATACACTAGATGTCATAAAAAAAGTACACTTTGAGCAAGTATTCATGTTCATATACTCAAGAAGAGTAGGAACACCAGGCGATAGAATGGAAAACCAAATACCAGAAGAAATAAAACATAAACGTTTTGACAGGTTAAAGTTATTGGTAGAAAGTCAAATAGAAGAAAACAATAATAAATACATAGGAACAACACAAAGAGTACTAGTAGAAGGAATAAGTAAGACAAACAAAGAAATGTTAACAGCAAGAACTGACACAAACAAAGTAGTAGTATTTGAAGGAAAGAAAGAATTAATAGGAAACATAGTGAATTTAAAAATAGTATCAGAGCATATGTGGTATTTAAAAGGAGAAATATAATATGTCAGAAAATGTAAATATAATAGAAAAAGCTTTAATGTTTGCAATAATTGCGCATAGCGCACAAGTAAGAAAAGGAAAACCAGAAGAACCAGCAATAGTTCACCCAATAGCAGTAGCAGAAATACTAAGATGCTATGGAGCAGACAGAAATGTCATTGCAGCTTCATATTTACATGATGTTCCTGAAGATACAAAATTTACATTAGAAGATATAAAAAGGATTTTTGGAGAAGATATAGCGCATTTAGTAGAGGTAGCATCAGAACTAGATAAAAGCAAGCCTTGGGAAGAAAGAAAACAAAATAAAATAAACAAAATGAGAGAAAAAGTATTAAGAGACAAATTAATAGTAATTGCAGATAAGATATCTAACATTGAAGATATGAATAGAATATTTAAAGAAAAAGGCTATAAAGACTTGTCAGCATTTAATAGAGGAGAGGAAAAGCAAGAGTGGTATTATAGAAATATGTATAAAAGTTTAGTTACAAACGAAGATGCACAAGACTCACTATTTATAAGGTTACAAAATGGAATAGATAATGCATTTGGAAGAACAATGGAGGACTACTTTGAAGATGAAAGAGGAATGTAATGTAGGAGGGTGAGGCCTTTGATGACCAAAAGGCTTAAATAGAATATACAATTTTAGTGTAATTTATTTGAAGAGATGGATTATTTTAAGGTAATTCCTTCGAAGAACAGGTCACCTATGGTTGCAGCCCTTAAAATTGAATATACATTTCAAGGTAGTTTCTTAGAAAAAATGGGTCGAATGAAAATGCAGTACCCATAAAAATAAGTAAAAAAGGAGTGTCACAAGCGTTCCAAATTTGGAAAGAAAAAGACCGTTCCTAACGTGCGGAAGGAGAATTTAAACATGGCAGAAAAAGCAGAATTTTCACCTATGATGCAAGAATATTTAAAAACAAAAGAGGAATATAACGATTGTATTTTATTTTATCGTTTAGGAGATTTTTATGAGATGTTTTTTGATGATGCAATACGTGTATCAAAAGAACTAGAATTAACTTTAACAGGTAAACTTTGTGGACAAGAAGAACGAGCACCTATGTGCGGGGTTCCTTTTCATGCAGCAGATACATATATTTCAAGGTTAATTGAAAAAGGTTACAAAGTTGCAATTTGTGAACAGTTAGAAGACCCAAAGCAAGCCAAAGGCATAGTTAAGAGAGGTGTAATACGTGTAGTTACACCAGGTACTGTTATGGAAAGTAATTTGCTAGACGAAAAGAAGAATAATTACATTATGAGTATATATAAAGTAGGTACATTTTTTGGAATAAGTGTATGTGATGTTTCAACAGGGGATTTTAGAACAACACAAATTACAGATAGTAATAATTTTCCCAAACTATTAGATGAAATATCAAGATACAACCCAGCAGAAATAGTGGTAAATTCATTTATGTACGACTCTTTGGAAGAAATAAATAAAATAAAAGAACGTTTTGAAGTATTTATTTCAAAAATAAAAGAAGAAGCTTTTGGGGATGAAGTTCCAAATTTAGAAATAACAAATGAAAATAATATTAGTATAGAAAATGTTGAAGATAAGAAAATTGCAGTAGCTTCTATAAATGGCTTGATGTTTTATTTAGTAGACACACAAAAAAATAGACTAGAACACATTAATAAAATAATAATGTATAATACAACTAAATACATGAGTTTAGATATAAATGCAAGAAGAAACTTAGAATTAACAGAAAAAATGAGAGATAAATCTAAAAAAGGAACACTTTTATGGGTATTAGATAAAACTTCAACATCAATGGGTGGAAGACATTTAAGAAGATGGATAAATGACCCATTAATAGATGTTACAGAAATAAACAATAGATTAGGAGCTGTAAAAGAACTAAAAGATAATATTATACTAAGAGGAGATATAACAGAGCTACTTAAAAAAGTATATGATATAGAAAGGCTAGCAGGAAGAATATCATATGGAAGTGCTAATCGGGAGAGATTTAATTTCACTTAAAAATTCTGCAAAACAATTGCCAGAAGTGAAGAAAATATTAGCAAGTGCAAAATCACCACTATTACAAGAATTATATTTAAAACTAGATGAATTATCAGATATTTATGAATTAATAGAAGAGTCAATAGTTGATGAGCCACCACTTAGTGTAAAAGAAGGTGGACTAATAAAATTAGGATACAACGAAGAAATTGACCACTTAAAGAAAGCAACAACAGAAGGAAAAACTTGGATAATCAAACTAGAAGCAGAAGAAAGAGAAAAAACAGGAATAAAAGGCTTAAAAGTAGGGTTTAATAGAGTATTTGGTTACTATATAGAAGTTACAAAATCGGGTCTTGACCAAGTACCTGAAAGATATATAAGAAAACAAACTTTAGCAAATGCAGAAAGATATATAACAGAAGAACTAAAAAACTTAGAAAACCAAATATTAGGAGCAGAAGAAAAGGTTATAAATTTAGAATATAACGCTTTTGTAGAAATAAGAGATGACATAGAAAGCAAAATAAAAAGAATACAACTATCTGCAGAAGTAATAGCAATATTAGACGTTTTATGCTCATTTGCTACAGTAGCAGAAGAATTAAACTATGTAGAGCCAGCCGTCGATAATAGCGGAATAATAGATATAAAAGATGGACGTCATCCAGTAATAGAAAAAATGTTACCATCGGGAAGCTTTGTTCAAAATGATACATATTTAGATAAAAACGAAACAAGACTTGCAATGATAACAGGACCAAACATGGCAGGAAAATCTACATATATGAGGCAAGTAGCATTGATAACACTAATGGCACAAATAGGCTCATTCGTTCCAGCATCATACGCACATATAGGAGTAGTAGACAAAATATTCACAAGAGTAGGAGCTTCAGATGACCTAAGTATGGGACAAAGTACATTTATGGTAGAAATGATGGAAGTAGCAACCATACTAAAAGAAGCAACTGCAAATAGTTTAGTAATATTAGATGAAATAGGAAGAGGAACATCAACATATGATGGACTTTCAATAGCATGGGCAGTAGCAGAATATATTGTAGATAAAGAAAAATGTGGAGCAAAAACACTATTTGCAACACATTACCATGAATTAATACAATTAGAAGATAAACTAGAAGGAATAAAAAACTTCCAAGTAGCAGTAAAAGAAAAAGGAGAAGATGTAATCTTTTTAAGAAAAATACTTCCAGGAGGAACAGATGAAAGCTATGGTGTACATGTAGCACGTTTAGCAGGAGTACCACAAAATGTAAGCAAAAGAGCAACAGAAATACTAAAAAGCTTAGAAAGAAAAAGCATAATAAGTGAAAAAGCTATGCAAAAAGAAGAGAAAAAACAAACAGCTGGCCAACTAGATATGTTCAACTTCAAACTTGCAGAAATAGCTACTGAAATAGATAAAATTGATGTAAACAGTTTAACACCTATTGATGCACTAAATACATTGGTTAAAATTAAAGAGAAAATGTCATAAAAACATTACTCTACAACTTAAAATAGAGTACTTTCCTAAAATATAAAAAAGAGCAAAACATAATCGTTTTGCTCTTTTTAGTAGCTTATTTAGTACTAAGTAATGCTTCTAAATCTTTCCCTATTATCCTCAGAATAAAGAGCACTTAAAAAGTTACCAATTTTATTAGCATAATAAGAATCTTCCTTAGCTATTTGACCAATAGTAAAATATTATTTATATAGAATTAAAGTGCTATATAAGGGAAAATGGAAGAAAATAAATGTATAACCAAAATAACTTATAAATATATACAAATATTAAGTTTCTTTATTTAATATAATAATTATTAAACAAAAAGGTAGTAAAAACATATATTATATATACAATAAAATATGTAAAAACGAATAGAATAGAGAAATTTGTCGAAAATTTTAAAAAAGATTACATAAAAAATATTGACATACTAATAATAACAATATAAAATGTAAATATCAATTTTACTGCTAAAGGAAGTAAAATAATAGATAGACTATTAGAGGAATCAGACGAAATACAAAAACAAGAAATAAAAATAGCAGATTTATATCTATAAAAATTTTTTAATCTTTTACAAAATCCAAAAAACGAAAGTTAATAATTATAAAAAGAATAATACATAAAAGCATCAATAAAAATTAAATTATTGATTTATTAATAACGAAAGGAAAAGTATGAAAGTATATAAAGCAAATGCAAAGTATTGCAATTATTTACATTATTATGAGCCTAAAATTCCATTTGTAGAAAATGATAAAGAAAATAGGCCATTCATTGGTGTAGCATTATGTGTAAATGGAAAAAATTTTTTTGCACCATTAACATCACCAAAACAAAAACATTTAAGTATGAAAAATACACAAGATTTTTTAAAGATAGATAATGGAAAATTAGGTGGAATCAATTTGAATAATATGATGCCAATACCAAAAAGCTATTTAGAAGAAATTGAAGTGAATAAAATAAAAGATATAAAATATAAAAAAATGTTATATATGCAATTAGATTGGGCAGAAAAGAATAAGGTAAGAATAAATAATAGAGCTAAAAATTTATACTATTTAGTAATACAAAAAAAAGCAACGAAAAGCTTAATTGATAGATGTTGTAATTTTAAATTATTAGAAAAAAAGTGCCAAGATTTTATGGATATGAATGGAATTAGTGAAGAGGATATATTATATAATTTTTTTATATCATAAAATATATTATTAAGAAGAAAAAATAGATAGAAGTTGGAAGTTAGAATATAGGGTAAATACTTCAAAGAAATTACCCTAGAATTCAACCACCAACTGCTAACTTCCAATCTCTATTTTAATGCATCCAAACCACAATATTACAAAAAATTATACAAAAGATACTAAAAGCAATAACACATATACCACCAAAAACATTT
>CATLFA010000019.1 GCA_949927585.1 uncultured Clostridiaceae bacterium | reverse complement strand
AAAATGAATATATTAGTGCTAGATGATGAAAAAGAAATAGCTGATTTAGTAGAATTATATTTAGAAAATGAAAATTATACAGTATACAAATATTATAATTCAGAAGAAGCAATAAATTGTATAAATAAAATAAATTTAGACTTAGCAATATTAGATGTTATGATAAAAGGAAAAGATGGCTTTGAAATTTGTAAATATATAAGAGAAAAAGATTTAAAATTTCCAGTAATAATGCTTACAGCAAAAATAGAAGATAAAGATAAAATAACAGGTTTAACACTTGGTGCTGATGATTATATAACAAAGCCATTTAATCCATTAGAATTAGTTGCAAGGGTCAAATCAGCTTTAAGAAGGTATACCAAATATAATGAAAAAAGTAAAGAAGATATTATATATATAGAAGGGCTAGAAATAAGCAAAGAAAAACATATATGTACATTATATGATAAAAAAGTTGAACTTACACCATTAGAATTTGACATACTATTATATTTAGCAAATAAAAGAGGAGAGGTAGTAAGCTCAGAAGAACTATTTGAAAAAGTATGGAAAGAAAAATATTTAGATAACAATAATACAGTAATGGTGCATATAAGAAGAATAAGAGAAAAACTAAATGAAGATACAAAAAAGCCAAAATATATAAAAACAGTATGGGGAGTGGGTTATAAAATTGAATGAAACAAAGGAATTTAATAGTATAAAAAATGGAATAGCTCTAAAAGCGATAACACAAATAATTTTATATACAATTATTTGTATGTGTATAGTAGCTATGCTAGTAGATGGTATTTTTAATGATAAAATAGCTGAAACTATATATGATACAGATGCATTTTTATATTATATGGCAGTAGAACAAAAGCCAGCAATTATATCAATAATAAGCATATTTGTAATGTTAATAGTAAGCTTTTTTGTAATAAAGAAAGCAATGAACAGCTTAACAATTATAACATCTGCAATAAACCAAATTATAAAAGAGCCAGATAATCAAGTAAAATTGCCAACAAGTTTAGCTATTATAGAAAATAAGTTAAATAACATTAGAATAGATTTAATAAAAAGTAGAGAAGAAGCGAAAGAAGCGGAAAGTAAGAAAAATGACTTGATAATGTATATGGCACATGACTTAAAAACACCGCTAACTTCAGTTATAGGTTATTTAAGTTTATTAACTGAAGAAAAAAACATATCAGAAGAAATGAAAGAAAAATATATAAAAATAGCATTAAACAAAGCACAAAGAGTAGAAGAGCTTACAAATCAATTTTTCGAAATAACAAGGTACAATTTATATGATATGCCTATAAATAAAAATAAAATAGATATATCATTTTTACTAGAACAACTTGTAAATGAATGTTACCCAATGCTACAAGAAAAAAGATTAGAATGTAAAGTAATAAAACCAGAAAATATTTATTATGAGGGCGATGGAGATAAATTAGCAAGAGCATTTGAAAACCTTATAAAAAATGCAATTAATTATAGCTATGAAAATACACAAATAGAAATTGAACTAACTAAAGTAGAAAATAAAATAAAAATAGTATTTAGAAATAAAGGAGATAAAATACCTGAATACAAATTAGAAAAAATATTTGACAAATTTTACAGAGCTGACGAATCAAGAACAACTAGCACAGGCGGAACAGGTTTAGGACTAGCAATTACAAAAGAAATAATAGAACTACATGGCGGTAAAATTTATGTAAAAAATGATAATGAACTTATAGAATTTTATATAGAACTATAAAATATAGAATTCAATCAAAGCTAAAAGGAGACTATAATGGGAAAAGAATTACCAGAGTTTTTAAAAGAAATGTTAAATAAGCAATATGGAGAAAAATTGGCAGAAAGAATAATAGAAGGTTATAGTGTAAAAAGACCTGTTACTTTTAGGGCAAATACATTAAAAGTAACTTTAGCAGAAATTGAAAATAAATTAAAAGAATTAGGAATTGAATTCGAGAAAGTACCTTGGAGTAAAGAAGCATTTATAATAAAAAATGCAAACGAAAAAGAAATAGAAAATTGGGAAATGTACAAAAACGGAGAAATATATCTTCAAAGCTTATCTTCAATGTTACCACCAATAATATTAGAGCCAAAAGAAAATACAGACATATTAGATATGGCGGCAGCACCAGGAGGAAAGACCACACAGCTAGCAGCACTAACTCAAAATAATGCTCATATTACAGCTTGCGAAATCAATACTATTAGGCTTGAAAGACTAAAATACAATATAGAAAAACAAGGAGCAACATCCATTTATACAATGCAAACAGATAGTAGAAGAATAGACGACTTTTTCTCATTTGACCAAATTCTATTAGATGCTCCATGTTCACGGAAGTGGAACATTAAATATAAATGGTATTAATATAGAAAAAACATTTACAAAAAAGTTAATAGAAAAATCCACTGTATCTCAATTACAACTTCTAAAAAAAGCTATAAAAATATTAAAACCAGGCCATGAAATGATATATTCAACATGTTCAATACTATCATGTGAAAACGAAGAAATAATAGAAAAAGCATTAAAAGGGGAAAAGGCTAAAATAGTACCAATAAATTTAGAAGCAATGGAAGAATTACCACTATTACCAACTAAAATACAAGGAACACTTTGTGTGGCTCCAAATGAATTATATGAAGGTTTCTTTATTGCAAAAATATATAAAGAAAAATAATGTTTTCTAATTATATAAAGAATTACAAAATTAACCAATAATATTAATAAAATAAATATTGTTAAATAAATACTTTTGTGATAACATATATTTAAATAAAATCTATTGAAAAGGATAAAACAATGAAAGATATATATATAATATTAACACATACTGGTACAACACTATCAAAATTAATAAAAAGTTATACAAAAAATGAATTTTCTCATGTATCTATATCATTAGATGATAAATTAAAGAAAATGTATAGTTTTGGAAGGTTACATCCATATAATCCTTTTTGGGCAGGTTTTGTACATGAAGGAATTGAACATGGTACTTTTAAAAGATTTTATTTAACACAAACAAAAATATATTCATTTGAAGTTACTGAAGAACAATACAAAAAAATGGAAGAAATTATTGAATATATGAAAACCAGAAAGAAATCGTATAAATTTAATATAATAGGATTATTTGCTGTAAGTATTAATAAGAAAGTTAAATTTAAGAATTACTTTTACTGTGCAGAGTTTGTAAAGTATGTATTAGAAGAAGCAGGAGTAAAAACAAATTTACCAGAGATAATAAAACCAGAAGATTTTAAAAACTTAGAAGGTATTAAATTAGTATACAATGGAAAACTAAATGAATATAAATTAGTACCAAATTTTTAAAACTGAATCTTACAAAAATGTAAGATTCAGTTTGTTTATTTTGTGTTATAATAAAATAGGAGTTGATTAAATTGCAAAAAATATTAATAGTAGAAGATGACGAAAAGCTAAGAAATGAACTAAAAATATTTTTACAGAAAAATGGATATGAAGTAGAAGTTTTAGAAACTTTCAAAAATACAATAGAGGACATTTTAAAAATAAATCCCAATTTAGTCTTGTTAGATATAAACTTACCAAATATTGATGGACAGTATGTCTGTAAAGAAATAAGAAAAACATCAAACATGGGAGTAATAATAGTAACAAGTAGAGATAATGAAATAGATGAACTACTTTCAATAAACTATGGAGCAGACCATTACATTACAAAACCATACAATATACAAATTTTACTTGCAAAAATAGCAGCATTATTAAGAAGAACAGATTTAAGTGCAGGAACTTCAGATAAAATAGATGCAAAAGATTTTATAATAAATACCTCAAACAGCACAATAGAAAAGCAAGGAAAAATAATAGAACTTACAAAAAATGAATACAAAATATTAAAATATTTAGTACAAAACAGAGAAAAAATAGTATCAAGAGAAGAAATAATGGACTGCCTATGGGAAACAGAAAGCTTTATAGATGATAACACTTTAACCGTAAATATAACAAGACTAAGAAACAAGCTAGAAGAACTAAATTTAAAAGAGCTATTAGAAACAAGAAGAGGACAGGGGTATATATTAAGAAGATAAGTAGATTGGTAGATTGGGGACGGTTGCTAATCGGAAACAAGATAGAGAAAAACCACAAGTAAAAAACAAAAGTAATCTGGATAGATTAGGAACTGTCCCCAATCGGAAGCCAAAAGGAGAAATTTATGAAATTCAAAAACTTTTTTAAAGATAAAATTATAACAACAATGTTACTACTATTTGCAATTTTAGCAATAGAAATATTTTTAATTGCATATCCAATTGCTAATTTTATAAGAATATATATACCTATAATAATCATAGGGCTTTATGCAGTAGGAATCACAATTGAATATTTAATAAAAAAACAATTTTATACAAATTTAATAATGACACTAGAAGAATTAGAAGATAAATACCTAATTACAGAAATAATAAAATCTCCTAATTTTATAGAAGGAAAAATACTAAACAATTCATTACAGCAAATAAATAAATCAATGATAGAAAATGTAAATAAATACAAATACATGCTAGAAGACTACAAAGAATACATAGAACTATGGATTCACGAAATAAAAATGCCAATTGCAACTAGTAAAATGGTTATAGAAAACAACAAAAATGAAGTAACAAAAAGCATAGATGAAGAGCTAGAAAAAATAGAAAACTATATAGAACAAGCCCTATTTTATGCACGAAGTAGCACAGTAGAAAAAGACTATTACATAAGAAAAACAAGTCTTCAAGATATTGTAAATGAAAGCATAAAGAAAAATAAAAATATATTAATAGCACAAAAGATATCATTAAATATCCATAACATAGAGGAAGAAGTAAATACAGATAGTAAATGGATAGTATTTATATTAAACCAAATTATACAAAATAGTGTTAAATATATGAAAAGTGAAGAACTATCACAAATAGAAATATACGCAAAACAAGCAAAAGAAAATGTAATACTATATATAAAAGATAGTGGAATAGGAATAAAAAAAGGAGAAATCACTCGAGTATTTGAAAAAGGCTTCACTGGAACAAACGGAAGAGAAGCAAACAAAAAATCCACAGGAATAGGTTTATACCTATGTAAAAAACTATGTGACAAACTAGGAATATCAATAGAACTAAATTCTGTTCAAAATGAAGGAACAGAGGTAAGGTTAGTGTTTCCAAAAGGTAGCTATGTAGATATTGCATAAAACAATAAAATATACATAAAATAGTATTGACAAATAATATTACACATGTTAATATTATTTTAACAAATAATGTTTTGCTAATTAGGGAGCAAATAAAATAAAGCCTAATGAACAAATAATGTTTTGCTAATTAGGGAGCAAATAAAATAAAGCCTAATGAACAAATTTAAAATGGGGTTAAAACAATAAAATGTTTTAGCCCTATTTTTTTGAATAGGAAAAAATCGATTTAAAACTGTAGTGGTCGTATGTGCCATTTTATTCTATTAGAAAGGAGAGAAAGTATGAAAGTAGAAGAAGGAAAATTTTATTTTATAAAACAAGAATTTTTTGAAAAAGTAAAAGATGAATTATTACTAAAAAATAAAGGAGATGAAAATAAAAGACCATGTTATTATTGTTTTAAAGATTTAAAAAATAGTGATATATTATGGTTCATACCAATAAGCAGTAAAGTAGAAAAATACAGTAAAATTTATAATTATAAGTTACAAAAATATAAAGTAGTAGACAATATTGTATTTGGATATGTAGAAGGAGAAAAAAGAGCATTTCTAATTCAAAATATGTTCCCAACAACTGAAGAATATATAATTGAAGCATACATAAAACAAAATAGATATGTAAATGTAAATAACAAATTAAAAAGAGAAATAGAAAGAAAAGCTAATAAAATATTGAAATTAGTAGAGAAAGGCTATAAAGGATTAGTGTTTTCAGATATATTAAAAATTAAAGAAAAACTAAAAAGTTAAAAGGATATCACAAAAAATCAATTAAAAGCTAGGATTTTTATGTAAATATATGCGATAGAACAAATTAAATTGATTTGCCTTGTAAGGTAAAGGAGGACAACACATGAAAGACATAATTTAATATAAAAAGATTCATTAACACTTGCATTTAACATAAAGGAATGATAAAATAATTGCATACTAAATTCTATAATCTCCTTAAAAAGAGAAGCATATGTAACAAGAAAACAGCACAATTATTATTGAAGGAGGAAAAAAGTATGACAATTTATGGTTCAGAAAAATGCTTAGGCGCAAAGTATGAGGCAAAGAGAATTGAAAATGATGAAGTAGTTTATGGGCTTGCAGCAATTGAGGTGGATGACGAAAAATCATATCTAATTCAAATGTTTGTAACAGACGATTTTATAGACGGAGTACCAGCACGAGCTCACTATGTTGCAGTTAGGACTGCTTCGATAACTCCAATAGGTTCAACAACTTGCAAAGAAAAAGGTGTAGTATACACATATATAGCTTATTAAAAGGTTCAAGAGGAACACCTATGAAGGGTGTTCCTCTTAGTTTAAAAGCTTACAAAACTGTAAGCTTCCTGTAACCAAAATCGATGGCAACTATGTAAAATAACGGTTATAATAAGTATAAAAAATGAAAGGAGTTTTTAAAAGTGGAAAAAATTTTAGAAGTAAAAAACATAGAAAAGTACTATGGAAACAAATCAAACCTAACAAAAGCAATAGACAATATAAGCTTTAATGTAGAAAAAGGAGAATTTGTTGGAATAATGGGAGCAAGTGGCTCTGGAAAAACTACTCTTTTAAATTGTATATCAACAATAGATAAAGTAACAGCAGGCCATATTATAATTAATGGAGAAGATATAACAAAACTAAAAGGAAACAAATTAAATAAATTTAGAAGAGAAGAGCTAGGCTTCATTTTCCAAGACTTCAACTTACTAGATACATTAACTGCATATGAAAATATTGCACTAGCATTAACCATTCAAAAGGTAAACCCAAAAGAAATTGATAAAAAAGTAAATAATATTGCAGAAAAACTAGGAATTAAAGATACTTTAAAAAAATATCCATACCAATTATCAGGAGGGCAAAAACAAAGAGTAGCATCAAGTAGAGCAATAATAACAAATCCAAAACTAGTACTAGCAGATGAGCCAACAGGAGCCTTAGACTCAAAATCAGCTAGGCAATTATTAGAAAACTTTGAATACCTAAATAACGAGCTAAAAGCAACAATTTTAATGGTTACACATGACGCTTTTACCGCTTCTTATGCAAATAGAATACTATTTATAAAAGATGGAAAAGTATTTAATGAACTAATAAAAGGAAATGACACAAGAAAACAATTCTTCGAAAAAATAATAGAAGTCCAAACACTTCTTGGAGGTGATTTAAATGATTGTTTCTAAATTATCTTTTAATAATATGAAAAAAAGTATAAAAGATTACAGTATCTATTTTTTAACATTAGTACTAGGTGTAGCAATATTTTATATGTTTAACTCATTAGATAGCCAGCAAGCCATGCTACAAGTATCAGAATCGCAAAGAAGCATTATTAAATTAATGATAACAATGTTAGGCTTTGTATCAACATTTGTAGCAATAGTACTAGGACTATTAATTGTATATGCAAATAATTTCCTAATAAATAGAAGAAAAAAAGAATTTGGAATATACATGAGCCTAGGAATGGGAAAATGGCAAATATCAAAAATAATATTAATGGAAACAATTTTTGTAGGAATAATATCACTTGCAGTAGGTATAGGGGTAGGAGTATTTGCATCACAATTCATGTCAGTACTAGTTGCAAAAATGTTTGAAGCAGATATGAGCAAATTCCAATTTGTATTTTCAGTAGATAGCACAATAAAAACATGTATATATTTTGCAGTAATGTATCTTGCAGTAATGTTTTTTAATACAATAACAGTATCTAGGTACAAACTAATAAACCTATTAAATGCAAACAAGAAGAATGAAAGAGTAAAAATAAAAAATCCATTTATATCAATACTAGTATTTATGGTATCAAGCACAATATTAGGCTATGCATATTGGAAAGTAACAGGAGATGTACGTTCACTTTCTACAGCCCAAAAAATGTTACCACCTATATTAATGGGAATAGTAGGAACAGTAGGAATATTCTGGTCTTTATCAGGCTTTATATTACACATAGTTAAAAGTATGAAAAAAGCATATTTAAAAGGAACAAATATGTTTGTATTAAGACAATTGAACAATAAAATTAACACAACAGTAATAAGCATGAGCGTAATATGTTTAATGCTATTTATGACAATAACAATATTATCTTCAAGCTTAGCATTAAGAAACACAATGCAAAGGGAACTTATAGAAATGACCCCAGTAGATTTGAACCTTTATAAAACAGCAAATTTACCAGAAAAATATATAAATGGGAGAGGTAAAGAAATAACATATACAAAAGAGCAAATAGAAGATTCTAGATTACCTATAAGTCAAACGCTAAAACAAAATGGCGTTGATATAAATGTACTAAAAGACATAACAGAAATAACAATATATACTGATAAAAATTTAACTTGGGGAAAATTCTTCGGAAATAAAATTGATGAAGTAAAACAAAAATTTCCAATGCTTGTTTATGAAACAGCTGAACAAATTATAAAAATATCAGACTATAATAAAATAGCGTTAGCTTATGGAATAGAAAAATATTCTTTAAATGATGATGAATATATTATGCTTTGCGATTTCGACTCAATGAAAGAATTACGAAATACAGTATTAAAAGAAGGAGAAAATAGTTTAGAAATTGCAGGGAAAAAATATAAATCAAAATATAACGAATGTAAATCAGGTTTTGTAATGATGTCAACTAGCCATACAAATACAGGTATTATACTAGTACCAGATACATGCCCTTTAACAGAAAGCAATAAAGAACAAGCTCTATTAATAGCAAATTATAATGCAAATACAGATGAAGAAAAAGAAGAAATAGAAAAAATATTTGCAGGAACAAATTCTAATTTAATAAGTAATCTAACAAATAAAGGAATCCAAATTGATGGATTTACAAAAATATCATTAATGGAAGCAAGCGTTGGTTTAGCCACAATAATAACATTTATTGCAATATACTTAGGTATAATATTCTTAATAGCAAGTAGTGCAATACTAGCACTAAAACAACTAACTGAAAGTGCAGACAATAAACAAAGATATGCTATTTTAAGAAAAATAGGTTGCGACGAAAAAATGATAAACAAAGCACTATTTAGTCAAATAGGAATATTCTTTATAATGCCATTAATACTAGCAATAGTTCACTCGGTATTTGGAATACAATTTGTACTTTCAATGCTAGAAGGAATAGCAAAAAAAGAAGAATTAGTGCCATCAATTATAGCCACAGTTCTAGTAATGGGAGCAATATATGGAGCATACTTCTTAGCTACATATTTAGGAAGTAAAACTATTATAAAAGAGGAGGACTAAGATATGCTTGGAATATTTAAAATGATATTTTTAGGTATAATAACTCTAGTAATAATATTATGGATTACAATTTTTAATATAGGAATAGGAGCAAATCCAAAAGACAAAGTGATAAACACTTATAATTCATTTATTCAAAGTTTTGATACAGCAGGTTTAACAAGTAATATGAGATTAAAAGGTAAAAGAAAATATGGTGTAGATAAATATGTTGGAAAATATATAGCAAATTATGATAATTATTCAGGCGAAGAAACAATATTTGGTGGAACTGCTATTTCAAGGAAAAATGGAGACCATATAAAGGTAAAAATAAAAATAGAAAAAGAAAATGGTAATATTAATGTAATTGCTAAATTAGGAAATAATGAAACTACTTTAATTAGTGATACTGGAGAGCATGAAGACAATATATATGTAGGAGGAGTTAGCTATTACTTGACACTTAAATTAGATAATTTTAAAGGAAACATTGATATTATAGCAGAATAGGAGGGATTTAAGATGGATAGCATAAAAGAAAAGATACCATTTATAATAGGAATAATAATACTAATAGCACTCTGTATATCTGCCTATTACGTAATATGTGAGCAAGTATATGAGTACTACACAAAAATAGATAACACAAGAATACAAGCACTTCCAGCAACAGAAGATATGAACTATGAATATACATTAACTTGTTATAGTGAACAAGGAAAGTCAAGAGAAATAAAATTCAAAACTAGCAGACAATTACGAGAAGGAGCATACTTAAAATTAGAATTCCTTAACATAGCAGGTGTAAGAAATTGGGAAGAGGTGCAATTAGAAGAATTACCAGAAAAAGTAAAGGCAAACTATCAACAATAAAGTAGAATAGAGACAGTAGATTGGTAGATTGGGGACGGTTCGTAATCGGAAACAAGATAGAGAAGAACCTCAAACTAAAAAACAAAAATAATCTGTCTAGATTAGGAACTGTCTCCAATCGGAAGCCAATAGGAAGAAAATAAAATTGTTAACCAGCTTAAAAAGAGGTGGTAAAAATGAAAATAATAAAAAGAATAATAATTATAATAATATTAATAGCATTAGTCACAGGAGCAATCTTAATAAAAAATGGATATGAAATGTATAAAAATGCAATATCTGAAATACCTTTAATAGAAAAAGTAGAAAATATACGAAAAAAAGAAAATTATACTAAAATAGAAGAGGTGCCACAAATATACATAGACGCTGTAATATCAGTAGAAGACCACAGATTTTATAAACATAATGGAATTGATATAATTGCGATAACAAGAGCTGCCATAAATGATATAAAAGCAATGAGCTTTGTAGAGGGAGGAAGCACAATACCACAACAACTATCAAAAAATATATACTTCACACAAGAAAAAGAAATAACAAGAAAAATAGCAGAAGTATTTATGGCATTTGAAATAGAAAAAAATTATGAAAAAGATGAAATGCTAGAATTATATTTAAACACAAGCTACTATGGTGACGGATACTACACAATAAAAGAAGCTTGCAAACGGATACTTTAACAAAGAACTAAAAGAAATGACAAAAGCAGAAGCAATATTACTAGCAGGAATACCAAATGCACCCTCAGTATACGCACCTACAAAAAATCCAGAACTTGCCAAACAAAGAAGAAAGCAAGTAATGAAAAAAATGATTAAATATGGATATTTGACTGAACAAGAAGCGGAGAGAATAGAGAAGGAAAAATAATTTTTTAAAATTATGTAAAATACTATTGCAATTATGAATATTATATACTATAATAAATATACTAAAAGAGATACACTTGTTTAGTATCAAAATGAGAGAAGTCCTGCTTTAGTGGACAATTTAAAATATATAGGGGCTATTATATTAGAAATAATATAATAGTTCCTATTTTTATTAAGGAGGGAAAATGTTTAAAATAGAAAATGAAAAATTAATGATGTATGACATATCAGATGAATATAGGAAGTATTTATCAAAATATGATAGTAAAGTTAGTAAAAAGGAAAATAGAAAATTTTATGGAATATTAGTAAGCAACGAAAATATGGACTATTATATACCTTTTACAAGTAAAATTAATAAAAATACAAGCACTAAATTAACCATTAACATTAAAGATACAAACAAAAAGATAATTGCAAAACTACTACTTAATAATATGATACCTGTTAATATAAAAGATGCGCATATAGTAGATATAAATAAATCTAAGTATAAAACATATTACATAAATGAAATTAGATATTTACACAATAAAAAAATAAGAGAAGAACTAATAAGAAAATTAAATTATATCCTTAATGTATTAGAAAATGAAAAGCATTACGATTATAGCTTTTTTAAAGAAGTTTGCTACAATTTTAAATTGTTAGAGGAAAAGTGCTTAGAATATTTTCACAAAATATAGATTATATTAGTTGACATTTACATAAATAAATGATAAAATACTCATACATTTCGCAATTTAGCAATAAAAATTGTAACTTTATAATTTCTCTAAAACAAATGGTAGGAGGATAAAAAATGAGAAAAGAATTTGTAAGTAGACAGCAAGTGAATTTAATGCCAGAAAGACTTCGGAAAGCAGAAGAAACAGATGCAACAAAAGAGTTAAATATGTATATGTGGGATTTATACAAAATGAATGATTTTAAACCAATGAAGATTATGGTTGTAGGAGCAGGAGGCTCTTATCCAGCAGCGATATTTGCAAAGCATGCAATTAAAGATGAATTGTACACAACTTATGTAGAGGCAGCAACACCTCAAACAGCTGTTAGGATATTAACACAATTTGATAAGGTTAATTTTGGGCAATATAATCCAGTATATAATTTAGTAATAGGAATTTCCTATTCTGGAAGAACGCCAGACATTAAATATGTAGCTGAATTATGTGAAAAGAAGAACTTCCCTTTTGTACTTCTTACAGGAGCAGAAAAACAGTCGATATCAGACGTTTATGCAAACTTTGAAGACGTCAAAATCATATCTTATTATAACGAACACGACACTACTGGAAAAGAGAAAGGTATGATTTCGATGGCATCAACGCTTGCACCAGCAATTATTTTTGATGACAGTTGGACTTGTAAGTTAATTCGTGAAAATCAAGAAGCATTAGAAAAAGGCGAGAAGTTTGTAGCAGATTTGAATATTTATGATATTGCAAAGGCAATTAAAGAAAAACCTATTGTACATGTATTTTATGAGTGGGATGAATTGCCAACAGCAGCGGATATAGAAAGCAAATTTATAGAATCAGGCATTGCAAATGTTATTTTGCATGAAAAGAAAAACTTTTCACATGGGCGTTATACTTCTATTTATAATCAAGACTTTGGCTTAGTTATTAATTTAACTAGACATGGAATGGCAATAAGTGGAAGTGGAGATGTTCATAAAATATACAAGTATGATTATGATGAAAAACTTGCGACAGTATTAAATGAAATATGTAAGGAAAAATCAGCTCATTACATTGAAATTGGAACGATGGCATTCATGGCATCACAATGGAATATCGAAGCAATGACAAAACTTCCATATCTCATTACAGCTATTGGAGAAGAATTAGGAATTGACATTTCAAAGCCTTTAAGTCCTTTTCCAAAAAAAGCAATAGAGCTTTACGATTATAAAGGTGACTTTTAAATTTAAAGAAAATAAGTACAAGAAGTCAAGATTGTCAAATGACAGCCTTGACTTTTTTCAATGCATTTCTAAATTTACTCATATTTCCCAACTATCCATAATAATATAATTAATATAAAAAATAAATCAAACCCTAGGAGGTAACAGATGAAAACAATAGGAGAAATATGTAGCTTATCAGAACTAAAAATTGGACAAACAGCAGTAGTAAAAAGCATTAACATTACAAATAAAAATGTAAAAAGGCATTTGCTAGATATGGGTTTAACCAAAGGAACAAAAGTAAGCATAAAGAAAATAGCACCTATGGGAGACCCAATTGACATTCTACTTAGAGGTTATGAACTTGCAATAAGAAAAGCAGATTTAAGACAAATAGAAGTGGAGGTAATAAAATAAATGAAAGTAGGACTAGTTGGAAATCAAAATAGTGGTAAAACAACATTATTTAACTGTTTAACTGGCATGAACGCAAAAATAGGAAACTGGCCAGGAGTTACAATTGAAAAAAAGGTTGGAACAATAAAAGGTACAAAACATGAAATAACAGACTTACCAGGAATATATTCTTTAAGCCCATACTCTGCTGAAGAAGAAGTTTCAAGAAACTTTGTATTTAATGAAAATCCAGATGTAATAATAAACATAGTAGATGCAACATGTTTAGAAAGAAGCTTATTTTTAACAACTCAATTATTAGAATCAAACTGTAAAGTAATAGTTGCACTAAATATGGCAGACAAGCTAGAAGAAAAAGGGTTAAGCATAGATGAAAAGAAAATGGAAGAAATGCTAGGAGCAAAAGTGATTAAAATATCAGCTTTAAAAGAAATAGGAATAGAAGAACTTATAAAAGAAATAAATAAGCCACTAAAAAGTAAGCAAAATAAAGTAATTCCAGAATACCTAAGTAAAGATTATGAACTTGAAAAATATGAAGAAATTGTAAATCAAAAATATTCATTTATAAGCAAGGTAGTAGAAAATTGTATAAAAAAGAAAATAAAGTCAGAAGCAATATCAGATAAGTTAGACAAAATATTGTTAAACAGATGGCTTGCATTTCCTATATTTATAATAATTATGTTTTTAATATATTATTTATCAGTAGGAATAGTAGGAAGTTTTACTGTAGACTTAGTAGGTGATAGCATAGAAAGTTTTGGAGAATATATAGGAAACCTAATGCAAAATTTAGGAGCATCTGAATGGGTAAATAGCCTAGTTATAGATGGCATTATAGCAGGAGTAGGAGCAGTGCTAGGTTTTGTACCACAACTTATAATATTATTTACATGTATATCCTTATTAGAAACCACAGGTTATATGTCAAGAATATCACTACTATTAGATAAAATATTTAGAAAAATAGGTTTAAGTGGAAAAAGCCTAATACCATTTATAGTAGGTTCAGGTTGCTCTGTTCCAGGAATAATGGGAACAAGAATTATAGAAAATGAAGACGAAAGAAAAATGACTACAATACTTACACCATTTATTCCATGTAGTGCAAAACTACCAATAATAGCACTATTTGCAGGCTATTTCTTTCCAAATTCATCAGGAATAGCCTCTAGCTCATTATATTTTTTTGCTATTGTGGTCATAATTATAAGTGCATTAATTATGAAAAAGTTTGTATTTAAACATACATCAAGTACATATATTTCAGAGCTTCCAGAATATAAATTGCCAAGTGCAAAATATATACTAAAAGATGTATTTGACAAAGTAATGGCATTTATAAAAAGAGCAGGAACTACTATTTTACTATGTTCAATTATAGTATGGTTTTTACTATCTTTTTCATTCAAAATGGAATATGGTGTAGATATTGAAGAAAGCATATTAGCAGGAATAGGAACAAAAATTTCATGGGCATTTAAGCCAATACTTGGAGAAAACAGCTGGGAAGCGACAGTATCAGCGTTGCAAGGGCTAGTAGCCAAAGAACAAGTAGTATCATCAATGGCAGTAATAAATGGCTTAGCAGAAGATGCAAGCCAAGGAAGCCAAATATTTGCAAGCGAGCGGAGCATTTGGTTTCTTCACAGCATCATCAGCATATGCTTTTATGGTATTTAACCTATTTTCAGCACCATGCTTCGGAGCCATAGGAGCAATGAAAAGAGAGCTAGGAAGCACCAAAAAACTACTAAAAGCCCTAGCCTTCCAAACTAGCTTAGCATGGATTTTAGCAACATTTGTTTATCAAATAGGAAGTAGAATAGAGAAGGGAATATTTAATATGGTAGATATAGGTTTTATAGCAGTAATTGTAGGTTTGGTGATATTGATAATAAAAGCATTGAATAAGAAAAATAAAAATGAATGTGTAGAGTGCATTTATTGTAGGAGTTGCAATAAAAATCAGAAAATGTATTGACATAATGAATAAAAAGAGATTATAATAAATATACTAGAAATAACAACATGGTTATTTCTAAAAACTGCTACAATGTAGCATAAAAAAGATGGTGAATCCAGCCATAAATTGGAACTTAAAAAAGCGGTGAATCCAGCCAATAAATTGGAATTTAAAAAAGCGGTGAATCCAGCCATAAATTGGAATTAAAAAAAGAAAGATTAGGGGGCTTTAAAACTTTCCTAATCTCTTTTTTTTTTACTTATAAATCTATATATAAAGGAGGAAATGCAATGATTATAAATTTAAAAATTGTAAGAGTAAATTCAGATTATTGTGGCTATTTAAGAAAATTTGACAATAAGGTAGCATATAACAAGCACGAAAAAGAATTAAGACCATTCATAGGAATATTATTCAAAATAGAAAACTGTGAGTATTTTGCTCCACTAGCTAGCCCAAAAGAAAAACACATAAAAATGAAAAACAAAATTGACTTCTTAAAAATAAAAGGAGGAGAACTAGGTGCAGTTAATTTTAATAATATGATTCCTGTAAAAGAACACAATTATTATTTGGTAGATTTAAACAGAACAAATCTATCTATATCAGAACAAAAATATCAACAATTATTAAAACAACAACTACAATGGTTAAATGAACATTATAACCAATTAAAAAATAAATCATTTAAATTGTATCAATTATATAATAGTGGAAGATTACCAGAAAATATAAAAGAAAGATGTTGCAATTTTAAATTGTTAGAAGAAAAGTGTTTACAATATTTAAAATAAAAAAGAAATCAACTGTACGAAAATATCGTGCAATTAAAATGAAATTATTGCAAATTTTATGTACATATTTAACCAATAAAATTCCCAAAAACTATATACAAAAAACAAACCAAATGATATACTAACAAAAGTTAGGTAACAAGCGTTATTTAAAAAGGAGATGATAAGAAAATGCCACCAAGAACCATATTTGAAAAAGAGCAGGTACTTAACATAGCCTATAACATAGTAGAAAAAGAAGGCTTTGAAGGCTTAAATGCTCGAAAAATTGCTAAGGAGCTAAATGCTTCTGTTCATCCAATTTTCAAACACTTTAAAGATATGGAAGAACTAAAAAGAGCAGTATATGAAAAAATATATTCAAAATATCAAGAATACATGTTAAGTGGCGCAAATGAAGAACAAGCATATAAAAAAATGGGGTTATCATATATTAAATTTGCAAAAGATTACCCAGAATTTTTCAAAATTATATTTATGCAAAAAACAAACCTTAATGCAGAAAATTTTATAATGGCAGATAATGTAGGAGATGATGTAATAGAGAAAGGCCAAATATTAACAGGACTTTCATTTGAAGAACAAAAGAAGTTCCATGTAAAAGTATGGATATTTACACATGGAATAGCATGTTTAGTTGCCACAAATACAGTAAAATTTTCAGATGTAGAAATAGGAGAATTATTAACAGAAACTGTAAAACAATTAATAATAGGATATAAAAAATCATAAAAATAATAATCTTGATTTTAATATATATAGACACATAAGGTTACTCTACAAATTATTATTTAGCAATTTTTGAAGGAAAATTTGAAGGAAAATTTAAAAAACTAAAAAAAGTTACTGCCTAAACTATAATATAGTAGTAACTAGCGTGAATGTAGTAATATATTTATTTTTGTAATGAAGACTTAGGCAGCCCTTTGAGGCGGGGAATACCCCTTATCTTGGAGGGCGAAATGGAAAAAATAAATATATTACTACATGGAAGCGGATTATATATGTCATAATCTAAACAACAATAGAAAGGAAGATTTAATAAAATGAACAATGTAATACAAGTCAAAAATTTAACTAAAGAATATAAAACTTTAAAAGCCATAGATGATATATCTTTTGAAGTACACGAAGGAGAAATATTAGGTTTACTTCGGACCTAATGGAAGTGGAAAAACTACTACTATAAACTGTATATTATCTTTACTAAAATTTAGTAAAGGAAGTATACAAATATTTGGAAAAGAAATGAAACCAAATTCTTATGATATAAAAAGAGATATAGGAGTAATATTCCAAGAAGTAGCTGTATTTGAAGAACTAACAGTATATGAAAATATAGACTATTTTTGTGGACTTTATATAAAAGAGAAAGCTATTAGAAAAGAGTATATAGAAGAAGCAATTAAGCTAGTAAGTTTAGAAGAATTTAAAAAGTTCTACCCAAAGCAACTATCAGGAGGCTTATTAAGAAGATTAAATATAGCTTGTGGAATTGCGCATAAACCAAAACTAATATTTTTAGACGAGCCAACAGTAGCAGTAGACCCACAAAGTAGAAACAATATATTAGATGGAATAAAGAAATTAAGAGAAGCAGGAGCAACCATAGTATATACAACTCACTATATGGAAGAAGTAGAAATTCTATGTGATAGAATTATCATTTTAGATAAAGGAAAAATACTTGCAACTGGAACATCAGATGAACTTAAGAAAAAAGCTAGAATAGAAGAAAAAGTTACAGTAGAAGTAAATAATTTAAAAGAAGAGCAAATAGATAAAATAAGAAAATTGCAAAATGTAGAGGAAGTTAAATATAATGTAAACAACTTAATTATTACATATAAACAAGGTGAAAATAATTTAGGAGAGTTTACAAATCATTTGAAGAAAGAAGAAATAAAATACAATAAAATCTATTCAGAAAGACCAACTCTAAATGATGTATTTTTAGAATTAACAGGAAAGGAGCTTAGAGATTAATGTTTATACATAATTTTAAGTATACCTTGAAAACACTATTTGGCAACAAAATACTAATATTTTGGACCTTTGCATTTCCAATTATAATGGCAACATTTTTCAACCTAGCATTTTCAAATATAGAAAATAGCGAAAAATTAAGTATTATTAATATAGCAATAGTAGAAAGTAAAGAAACTAAAAATAATGAAATATTAAAGCAATCTTTTGAAGCTTTAAGTGATGAAGAAAACAAAGATAGGTTATTTTCTTTAAAATATGTAGAGGAGGCTACAGCAAAAGAACTATTAGAAAATGGCGAAATAACAGGATATTTAAACCTAGATGAAGATAAACCCAAAATAGTAATAAAATCAAATGGAATAAATGCAACAATATTAAAATATGTTACAGAAGAAATAACTAGTACAAGCAAAATAGTTCAAGACTTAGCAAATAATAAAATAGTAGAAGAAAGTATGCAAGGAAAAGCACAAGTTGACTATGAAAAAATATATAAAGAAGCTTTAGAAATAGCAACAAAAGAAGATATAAGCTTTAAAAATATATCAAATGCAAATTTAAGTTATACTATGATTGAATTTTATACACTAATAGCAATGACATGTTTATATGGTGGAATATTAGCAATGACAGCGATAAATAATAGTTTAGCCAATATGGGAAATGTAGGAAAAAGAACAGCGGTAGCACCAATTAGCAAAGGGAAACTAATAATTTCTAGTGTTTTAGCAAGTTATATAACACAATTAATTGGAATTAGTTTGTTATTTATCTATACAATATTTATATTAAAAGTAGACTATGGAAATAATTTGCCTTTAATAGTATTATTAACTTTAGTAGGAAGTTTAGCAGGATTATCACTTGGCTTAGTAGTTGCAACAACTCTAAAAACAAACGAAAACGCAAAAACAGGAATATTACTTGCAGTTACAATGTTTGGTTGTTTTTTATCTGGAATGATGGGAATAACAATGAAATATATCGTAGATAAGAATGTTCCAATTGTAAATAAATTAAACCCTGCAAGTATGATAACAGATGGATTATATTCTTTATATTATTATGATACTTTTAGTAGATATTATATAAATGTTATAAGTCTACTTATATTTAGTAGCATTATGATAGCAATATCAATTATACAATTAAGGAAGCAAAAATATGAAACATTGTAGAAAAGTTCCCATTGGGGACGTTTCCTAATGGGAAATCTGTCCCTAATGGGAAGGGAAAGGAAGAAAATGACAGTATTTAAAACATTTTTAAAAATATTAAATAAGAACAAATTTGTTGTACTTTTATATACAATAATATTACTAGTATTTGGTGTATTCAATATGACAACAAGTGAAAATAATACGAATTTTATAGCAGCAAAGCCAGATATTCTAATAATAAATAAAGACGAAGAAATAGGTCTAACTAAAAATTTGGTAGATTATATAAAAGACAATTCAAATATAATAGATATAAAACTAGAAGAAGAAGCAATTAATGATGCACTATTTTATAGAGATGTAAACTATATAATATATATACCTGAAAATTATAGGCAAACTGTATTAAATGGCGAAGAACCAGAAATACAAATAAAAAGTACAGGAGACTACCAATCAAGTTATGCAGAAATGTTACTTTCAAGGTATATAAAAATACAAAATATATATTCAAATCAAATAAGTAGCGAAGCGGAACTAATAGAAAAAATAAATAATAGTTTAGAAAATGAAACACAAATAGAAGTTACATCAAAGTTAGACACAAATAGTTTATCAAAAGCAAGTTTTTACTATAATTTTGCAAGTTATAGCATATTAGCAGGTGCAATATATGTAATATGCTTAATATTATCAAGTTTTAATGAAAAAAGTATACGAAAAAGAACAATTATAAGTAGTATGAATTATAAAAAGCATAATAGAATACTATTATTTTCAAACGGTCTATTTGCAACATTACTATGGTTATTTTATGTATTAATAAGTTTCATAATAGTAGGAGAAAAGATGCTTAGCACAGCGCGGTTTGATATACATAGTAAATTCATTTATATTTACAATGTGTGCTTTAACAATAGCATTTTTAATAGCAACAATAGTAAATAACAAAAACGCAATAAACGGAATAGTAAATGTAGTAGCACTAGGCTCAAGTTTCCTATGTGGAGCCTTTGTACCAGTAGAATGGCTACCAAAAAGTGTTCTAACAGTAGCACACATTATACCAACATATTGGTATATTCAAACCAACGAATTATTAAAAACAATAGAAGTATTCAACATACAAACTTTAATGCCAGTATTTATTAATATGGGAGTAATTGTTTTATTTAGTTTATTATTTATTACTCTAACTAATATCTTTTCAAAGAAAAAAAGAAGAATAGGGTAAACAGATGGATTTTTGACAATACCTCAAAAAAATGGTATAATATAGACATAATACGGTTGGAAGATTATTGTAAAATTTACAACATCTTATACAGAAAGGGTAGGTAACATCATGAAAAACAGAAAAATTGGTCATATTATATCAAAAGGAGGTAATGTAGAAGACATACAGAAAGTAGTTCAAAACTTTCCTTCTAAACCAACAGAAGAAACTTTTGTTGAATTGGGCTATGCAAGGTCTACTGCTAAGCGGTATTGTTCTTTATTAGAGAAGAATATTTCTAGTAAAGAAAGTATTACAGAAGGACTAGAAAAAAGTGATTTAATGAAAGTAATACAATCAGATAATGCCGATTATGATAACATATTAGTTGATACTTGTGCTTTAAACCCAGGAAAATGCATAGATATAATAGAAAAAGCTAAGCATGTAACTTTTATCTTTTCTTCTTTAGAAGAAATGGATAGAAAGCAAAAAGAGATTAGAAAAATGAAAAAGGCGACAGAAGAGCAAGAAAAGTTGGCCCAAAACATAGCTAAGTATACTTCTAAAATGTTGGAGTTTCCAAATAAATATATGATATCAAAATTTAAGGGATATCCCAATGAAGGATATGTAGATAACATATTATTACAATATTTAGAGATACTTCCTAAACAAATCAGGCCTACATTATTGACAGAAGACAGAAATTTGGCTACTAAAGCTCTAGCACTTGGGTTGGATTACATCTTTGTAGACAAAAACAAGATTATAAATGCTAAAAAACTTAGCCATGGTATTTTTATATCTAAAAGAAATGATGAACTTTACATTTTTAATAAGGGAACTTTTAAATTTGAAATTCATCGTGATGGAGATATAATACCATGTGCAGCTAAAGTAGAAATTAAGGTTGAACACGGTGATGTTCTACACGTATATGAAAAAAAGAATTCTAAAACTATAGAGCACATCATAAATATATGATTAATTTTCTATAACAAAATCACTTCTACCAAACGGAAAACTATAATTATTAGTTTTCCGTTTTTCTATGTAAAATGAAAAGTATTATATAAAAATTAATTAAAACAATTTATACAAGTCTTGAAAATTATAAATCATTAGTGTATATTATAATATGTTCAAAATGAAAAGGAGAAATGTAAAGTGTTTATATCAATTATATTAATAATAGTAGGATTTATACTACTTATAGTAGGAGCAGATATGTTAGTAAATGGGGCAAGTGGACTGGCTAAAAAGTTTCACATACCAGAAATAATAATAGGGCTTACAATTGTTTCTATTGGAACTTCTATGCCAGAATTATTTGTAAGTATAACATCTGCAATAGATGGATATTCAGATATGGCAATAGGAAATGTTGTTGGAAGTAATTTGTGTAATTTATTATTAATTTTAGGATTAGCAAGTATTTTAAGACCTGTCAAATTCCAAAAAGAAACAATAAAATATGAAATACCCATGTGCTTAATATTTACAATAATACTTATGATATTTGCAAGTACAGGAAGTACAATATCAAAAATAGAAGCAACTTGTTTACTAATATTATTTAGTTTATTTATTGGCTATACAATAATTATGGCCAAAAAACAAAGTATGAATAATTCATTAGTTGAATTAGAAAAAGAGGATAAAAAGAAAAATAATATAGTAAAAAATATAATATTTATAATATTAGGAATTATAGGTTTGAAAATAGGAGGAGATTTAGCAGTAAATAATGCTGTAAATGTTGCAAAAATTGTAGGTTTAAGTGAAAAAATAATAAGTTTAACAATACTTGCAATAGGGACAAGCCTTCCAGAACTTGTAACAAGTGTAGTAGCAGCACTAAAAGGAGATAGTGACATAGCAATAGGAAATATAATAGGCTCAAATATATTTAATATATTACTAATACTAGGAGTTTCAGCAATAATAAAACCTATTACATATAATATGTCATATAATTTTGATTTAATGCTTTTAGCCGTTTCAACAATAATACTAGCAATTTTCCCATATATACCACCTAAAAAGGAAATGAGTAGATTAAATGGAGTACTATATTGCCTAATGTATGCTTCGTATATAGGAATTTTATTTATGAAATAAGAAAGGAGAAATAAAAATGGCAACTACAAATGAATATATAGAATATGTATGTGAACAAATAAATGGAATTGGAGTTATTAGATATAAGAAAATGTTTGGAGAATTTATGATATATGTTAATGATAAACCAGTCATCATAGTTTGTAATAATAATGCATTTGTTAAAAAGTTAGATTGTATAGAAGAAATGATGAAAGATGCAAAATTAGGTTATCCATATAAAGGAGCAAAAGAACATTATGTTTTAGATATAGATAATTCCGATTTTTGTAAAAAAATTGTTAGTAAAGTAGAAGAAGTAACGCCTATACCAAAGCCTAGAAAAAAGAAATAATTATTGCATTAACTTTAAAAGTCAACAACTATTTAGATATTTTTCTAAATAGTTGTTGACTTTTTATTTTTACAATAGTATAATCTATTTAGATATATATCAAAATAGGTTAAGAGAGGTGATTATATTGGGAATGTCAGAAACCTTAAAAGCAATTAGTGACCCTGTTAGAAGGGAAATATTAGAACTATTAAAAGATGGAAGAAGAACAGCAGGAGAAATATCAAGTAGTTTTAATTTAACAGGTGCAACAGTTTCATATCATTTATCACATTTAAAGAAAGCAAACTTAATAACAGAAACAAAGCAGAAAAACTTTATTTTTTATGAACTAAACTGTTCTGTATTTGAAGATGTTTTAGTTTGGATTTATAAGTTAGGAGGAAACAAAGATGAAAAATAAAAATTATAAAACCTTAATTTTAACAGTTACTATATGTTTATTACCAATGGTATTAGGTGGAGTACTATATAACAAATTACCAGACCAAATGCCAATTCATTTTACAATAAATGACCAACCAGATAACTATGCACCAAAGGAGGTAGCATTATTTGGAATACCTGTATTAATGGCAATAGTACAAACAATATGTATACTATTTACAATGAAAACGCAAAGAAAAGAAGAAAACAAACCTAAAATTATTAAAATATTTGAATGGTTTATTCCAATTATTACTGTACTTTTATATATTATAATGATAGAAGTGCCATTAGGAAGCACTGTGTATATAGGCAAAAGTGTATGTTTAATTTTGGGAACACTACTAATAATTATAGGAAATTATACTCCAAAAGTAAGCTATGAAACACGGAAAAGAATTATTCCACCCACATCCAAAGAATGAAAAGTCATTTAGAAAAATGACAAAAATAACTGGTTATTCTGCAATTATAGTGGGAATTATTTTTCTTTTGCTAATTATTTGGGTTTAGTATAAATGTGTATAAAAAAGAGTAAGTTTAAAAGCAATATTTTGCTATATTAAACTTACTTTATTTTTATTGTATTTTTTATAAAAATATATCTAATAATTATAACATAAACAATTAAAGGAGGAATACAAATGTGTACAGCAGTAACATATAAAACAAAAGATTTCTATTTTGGACGAACACTAGACTATGAATTTTCTTATGGAGATGAAGTAACAATAACTCCAAGAAATTATCCATTTCATTTTATAGAAGAAGGAAATATAGATACTCATTATGCCATAATTGGTATGGCTCATGTAACAGAAAATTACCCATTATATTATGATGGAGTAAATGAAAAAGGTTTAGCAATAGCAGGTCTAAATTTTGTAGGTAATAGCTACTACAATAAAAAGATAGAGGGAAAAAATAATATAACCCAATTTGAATTCATACCATGGATTTTAAGCAAATGTGCAACAGTAAAAGAAGCCCGAAAACTAATAGAAAATATGAATTTATTAGATAGGCAATTTAATGAAAATTTACCAGTAGCTCAGCTTCACTATATTATATCAGATAGCACAGAAACAATAACAGTAGAACCTTTAAAAGAAGGTATAAAAATATATGAAAACCCAGTAGGAGTATTAACTAATAATCCACCCTTTGATATGCAAATGTTTAACCTAAATAACTATATGGATTTATCAACAAAAGAGCCACAAAATACATTTTCAAAAGACATAAATTTAAAAACATATAGTCGTGGAATGGGAGCAATAGGCCTTCCAGGAGACTTGTCATCACAATCAAGATTTGTACGTGCCTCATTTGTAAAAATGAACTCAATTTCAGAAGAAGGAGAAAAAGAAAGTATCAGTCAATTTTTTCACATATTAAATTCAGTAGACCAACAAAGAGGCTGTTGTAACTTAGGAGATGGAAAATATGAAATAACAATATATACTTCATGTTGTAATACAAATAAAGGAATATACTATTATACAACATATGATAATCATCAAATTACAGCAGTAGATATGAATAAGGAAAATTTAAACAGCAGTAAACTTATAAGATACCCTACAATAAAAGATGAGCAAATAAGGTTACAGAATACAGAGAACTATTAATAATTCATATTCCTAAAAGTAAAGGCTTAGAAATGGTTAATTACCTTTCTAAGTCTTTATTTTCTAAAAGCAATGCTTTATTTTAAAGTATATAAACTTTATTTTTTTATTGATATTTATTTATGCTTGTGTTAATATTTGATTATAAAATATTAAAGTAAATAAGGAGAAAAAATATGCAAAAAGTCAAAATATTATGGAGCGGAATAACAGGTAGAACTGGGAAAGAAGCAATAGAAGTTTGTAAAAATAATAATTTTGCTGAAATTGTAGCAGGTATATGTAGAAACAACAGCAATTATTATAATTATGAACAGTTAGACGATATAAAGGAAGAATTTGATGTTATTGTAGATTTTTCACATAAAGACAGTTTTGATAAAATATTAAATTATGCTATAAAAAAGAACAAACCACTAATTATAGGAACAGCAGGTTTAACAGAAGAACAAATGAAAGCATTTGAAAAAGCTTCAAATATTATACCAATATTTAGAGGCGGAAATTTTAGATTTGAAGTTAAAAGTTTTATTGATGCAGTTGTAGAATATGCTAAAACTTGCAATGATAATATTAAACTAATAGAAACACATTATAAAACAAAAAAAGTACCAAGCGAAACAGCAAAAGTAGTCGCTAAAAAGGTATTAGATGAAACAGGTAAAAAAGTAGAAATAAAATCATTTTTAGAATATGATGAACTGATAAATGATTGGAAAGTAGCAGATTTACATTGTAGAGTTTGTGGATTTAAACAACTTGCAGAAGATGTAATAAAAATTGCAATAATGATGAAAAACAAAACTGCAAATGGGGTATATGATTTAGATAGACTTTTAAAAGAAAATGAAAATTAGAAAAAGGAGTTAATATAAGGTGGAAGACTTAAAAACATTAGAAAAATTAGAAGAATATTTTAAAAAAATAAATTGTTATGGAGAATATAATTATTGTTTCACATGTCAAATAGAAACCTCTATACTTCCTATGCTATTTGGAGCAATTGGTGCAATTATTGAAGTAAAGAGAAATAAAAATGTAATGGGATATTTATTCAATAAGTTTGATAAAGGAATATGCCTTATTCCAATAGTTTCAGACACTCTAACTAAAAATAAAATAGATATAGATAATTATATTTTTATAGATAATAATGATATAGAAAAAGTAATTACAAAAAATGAAGATATAATATACAAAAAAATAAAAATAATTCTAAAAAATAAGACCAAATACACTATGAAAACTTTAAAAAAAATAAAAAATATTGAATATCATGAAATAAACTTAAATAACTTTCTTTCAATTTGTAAATAATAACAAATAAATGTAAAAGAAAGGAATAAAGTTTATGCGGTTTAGCTATTGGATTAATAATACCATTTATAGGCACAACATTAGGCTCAGCAATGGTATTTTTAATGAAAGATAAAATAAATAATAAAATAAAAAAAATACTTTTAGGTTTTGCAGCAGGAGTAATGATAGCAGCATCAATTTGGTCATTACTTATACCATCAATAAATATGTCACAAGAACAAGGAAAAAATTCATGGATTCCTGCAGCAGTAGGTTTTTTATTAGGAATGGTATTTTTACTAACTTTAGATAGTGTAATTCCACATATGCATATACAAAGCAGTAAACCAGAAGGAGTAAAGTCACGCCTAAAAAAAACAACAATGCTAACTTTAGCAGTAACACTTCATAATCTACCAGAAGGAATGGCAGTAGGGGTAACATTTGCAGGAGCTATTCTAGGAAATGCTGGAATTACAATAGCAGGAGCATTTATATTATCTATTGGAATTGCAATACAAAACATACCAGAAGGAGCAATAATATCAATGCCATTAAAAAGTGAAGGAATGTCAAAATCAAAGGCGTTTTTATATGGAACATTATCAGGAATAGTAGAACCAATAGGAGCAATAATAACAATATTGCTAACAAATATAGTAATACCAATACTTCCATACCTACTATCATTTGCAGCAGGAGCAATGATTTATGTTGTAGTAGAAGAACTAATACCAGAATCACAAGAAGGAGAACACTCAAACATAGGAACAATAGGAGTAGCAATAGGGTTTGTTATTATGATGATTTTAGATGTGGCATTAGGATAATAGAGAAAGGAGTTATCATGGAAAAATCAATATTAGAACAATATTTAGATATATTAGAAGAAAATAAAAAACCACAGTTTCTAGACAAATATTTACAAGTACCAAGTTTGCTAAGACTAAAAAACATTGGGTACTTTTGTGGAATGGACTATGCTTCTAAACAAATATATTCTTTTAATGAATATATTTCAAGATATGACCATTCTCTAACTGTTGCACTCTTAACATGGTATTATACAAAAAATGAAAAGCAGGCACTAGCAGGTCTTTTTCATGACATAGCAACGCCTTGCTTTTCACATGTAATTGACTATATGAATAAAGACTATGAAAATCAAGAAAGTACAGAAGAATATACTGAGAAGATTTTAAAAGAAGATACATATTTAAACCAATGTTTAAAACAGGATAACATTTTACTAGAAGATATAACAAACTTTAAAAAATATACTATTGTAGATAATGATAGACCTAAGTTATGTGCTGATAGGTTAGATGGAGTAATATTAACAGCATTGTTTTGGACAAAAACAATTGACATTAATGATGTAGAAAAAATAATTAATGATACAAAAATATTTATAAATGAAGAAAGAAATAAAGAAATAGGGTTTAATTCTATTAAAATTGCAAGCATGGTTTTAGAAGCAAGTAAAACAATAGATATATTTTGCCATTCAAAAGAAGACAACTATATGATGGAACTGTTAGCAAGTATAACAAGAGAAGCCATACAAAATAAATACATAACATATGATGATTTATACATATTAAATGAAAAACAATTAATAGATATTTTAAAAAATTGCAATAATAAAGAAATAACTAAAAAATTAACAAAATTTATGAATATAAAAAAAGAAGATATACCAGAAATAAATTTATCTAATATAAAAATAAGAGCATTAAATCCATTAGTAAATGGAGAAAGATTAATATATTAAAAATGTATATAATTATAAATATAATATTTTGTACAAAATATTTAAAAAGAATTTATATAAAATACTTGAAAATAATGAAAATAGTAGTGTATAATAGTAAAACAACCAAACAGTATACATTAATCTCAAATTACAATTGTAAGGAGGTAATTTTATGCAAAATGAACACGTAGAAACACTAAAAAGAGTATCTAGAGAAAAAGCTATTAAATATGTTAAACATTTTTCAACTGTCTACCAAATTAATGAGAAAGTACAACCTAATTTTTGGAAAGCGGTAATAATGCTTTGTGAAAATCCAAATTGTGATGTTAACTTACTTAATATTGATAGTAGCAATGAAGCAAAATGGTGTATTGGTAGGAATAATGTATCAAAATATAGTGTAGATACTGTATTAGAACTAGTGCAAAAAATTGCAAAAGCTATTATACAAAATGAAACAACTCCAATTGATCCATTAGAAATAATGTTAATGAATGTAAAGTTAAAAAAATTAGAGGATACAGTAAAACGTTTAGAATATAGGCATATGCCATGTCGTTAGAAAATTTTAGATTAAAAAAACTGTACAATAGAAAGAAGGACTCTATGAATTAAAGAGTGCTTCTTTTTATAATATAGAATATTGTACACATTATAGAAAATAATACCACTAGTAAATGTAGAAAATTATAATATATAAATAAATGAAAGGAGATAAAAGTAAAATTGAAAAATCAAAAGTATATTTTACAAAAGAAATTACACCAGAAAGTTTAGTAAAAATTTATGAAAAATTAGGAGTAAACTTAAAGGGAAAGGTAGCTGTTAAACTGCATTCGGGAGAAGAAGGAAACCAAAACTATTTAAGACCTGAATTTGCAAGAGCAATTGTAGAAAAAGTAAATGGAACAGTTGTAGAATGTAACACAGCATATGAAGGAGCAAGAAACACAACAGACAAACACAAAAAATTATTGGAAACACATGGATGGACTAAATACTTTGATGTAGATATTTTAGATGGCGAAGGACCAGATAAAGTATTAGAAATACCAAGTGGAAAAGTAATAAAAGAAGATTATGTAGGAAAGAACATAGATAATTATGACTCAATGTTAGTATTATCACACTTCAAAGGTCACCCAATGGGAGGATATGGCGGAGCATTAAAACAATTATCAATAGGCGTTGCATCTTCAGCAGGAAAAGCATGGATTCATACAGCAGGTAAAACGAAGGACCAATTTAAGTTATGGGATTATGTAGCAGAGCAAAATAAATTCTTAGAAGCAATGGCAGATAGCGCAAAAGCTGTTGCAGAATTTTTTGAAGGGAATATAGCATATGTTAATGTAATGTGCAATATGAGTGTAGACTGTGACTGTTGCGCAATAGCAGAAGACCCATGTATGAAAGATATAGGAATACTTGCAAGTACAGACCCAATAGCAATAGACCAAGCATGTATAGATTTGGTATATAACTCAAAAGACCCAGGAAGAGACCACTTTGTAGAAAGAGTAGAAAGACAAAATGGAATTCATACAATAGAAGCAGCGGCTCAATTAGGATTTGGAACAAGAGAATATGAGTTGATTAATATAGATTAAATTTATTTAATTAAGAAAGCCTATTTTATAATCAAAATAAGCTTTCTATTTTTTTATAAATATTTACACAAATTTTAGTTTTAATTTATAAAAAACACTACACAAAGTAAGAAAAGTATGCTAAAATTAGTAAGTAGAAAATTAATAGTGAAAAGTGAAGAGAACAAAATTCTTCATTCTTCGAATTTAAAAGGAGGAATTAATCATGTCAGGACATAGTAAATGGCACAATATCCAAGCTAAAAAAGGAAAAGCAGACGCAGCAAGAGGAAAAGTATTTACTAAATTAGGAAGAGAATTATTAATAGCAGTAAAAGAAGGCGGACCAGACCCAGCAGGGAACTCTAAATTAAAAAATGTTATAGCAAAATGTAAAGCAGCCAACATGCCAAATGATACTATTAATAATGCAATAAAAAAAGCATCAACAAGTAATGAAAGTTATGAAGAAATAATATATGAAGGATATGGACCAAACGGAGTCGCACTAATAGTAGAAGCAGCAACAGACAACAAAAATAGAACAGCAGCAGATGTAAGACATGCTTTCGATAAATGTGGAGGAAACCTAGGAACAACAGGATGTGTATCATACTTATTTACTAAAAAAGGAGTAATAGTAATAGACAAAACAAATTGCTCTATTGACGAAGATAGCTTAATGATGCTTGCAATAGATGCAGGTGCAGAAGATTTTGGAGTAGAAGAAGAAATATACGAAATAACAACATCAACAGAAGCGTTTTCAGAAGTAAGAGAAAAATTAGAGGCTGAAGGACTAGAATTCTTAGAAGCAGGTTTACAAATGGTACCATCAACATATGTAGCACTAGACGAAGCAGGAACAGCAAGAATGGAAAAACTAATAGATATGCTAGAAGACTTAGACGATGTATCAGAAATATACCATAACTGGGAAGAATAGAATACATTAATTTGTAAAAACCTACAAATAACGTAGGTTTTTTGTAATAGGAGGAAAATATGATAAAAGTAGTTGCAGCATTAATAAAAAAAGATAATAAATACTTAATTGCAAAACGTTCAACAGGAGATATCAATACCTTAGGTAAATGGGAATTCCCAGGAGGAAAAGTTGAACAAAACGAAAATGAAATGCAAGCTATAGAAAGAGAAATATTAGAAGAATTCGAATTAAAAGTAGAAGCTAAAGAATTTATAACAAATAATGTATGCAAATATCCCAATAAAACAATAGATTTAAAATTATATAAATGTGAATATATAGAAGGAAACTTCAAATTACATGCACATTCAGAATACATGTGGGCCAAAATAGACGAAATAACGAATTTTGAATTAGCACCAGCAGACATACCGTTAGCTCAATATTTAATAACACATTATAGTAATAAAGAAAATAAAATAGAAAATTTAATAATAGGAAAAACATATACAAATAAAGAGATAAAAGACACATTTAAATGTTCAAATATGAGTGGAATGAGAAGGTCAAAACAAACAAATTCATTAGTACTAATAGCAAAACATGATAACCCTTTATATGATGACCAATGGACAGAAGAAGGAATACTAAATTATACAGGAATGGGAACAAAAGGAGACCAAAACATTAATTTTGC
The DNA here is from genome assembly GCA_949927585.1 of uncultured Clostridiaceae bacterium. Classification (GTDB taxonomy): domain Bacteria; phylum Bacillota; class Clostridia; order TANB77; family CAG-508; genus UMGS1663. The sequence goes on along the minus strand of CATLFA010000019.1, from coordinate 218 downwards.
GCAAAATAAAACGTTAGCTAATTCAAATACTAATAATGTAAAAATATATTTATTTGAATCTTATACTACTAATGTATATTATTATTGTGGAGAGGTATATTTAGCAAAGCCAGTATATGAAACAAAAGAATTAGATGAAGAAGGAAATATAAGAAAAGTAATAAAATTTCCATTAAAGAGAGTTGATGGAGAAAAAAATACTTTAATAGATATTAAAG
>CATLFA010000018.1 GCA_949927585.1 uncultured Clostridiaceae bacterium | reverse complement strand
GAAAAACTTTCTCTTTTTTTATAAATATTATTTATTAATAAATAATATTTTAATTTCATTATAAAAAGACTAATATAAATAAAATTATATTCATATTAGTCTTTTTGATTATTTTATTCCTATAATGTAAGCTTCCAAATGTTCAAGTTCTATACCTTTTGCTCCCTTATATGCATATTGCTCTCCTTTATATTTTATTTATATATTCTTTTTATATGCTCTATAGCACTTTTCTCTAAACGTGATACTTGTGCTTGTGATATTCCTATTTCGTCTGCTACTTCTATTTGTGTTCTTCCTTCAAAGAAACGTTTATTTATTATTGACTTTTCTTTTTCGTTTAGCTTTTTCATTGCTTCTAATATTGTTATGTTTTCAGCCCAGTTTTCGTCTGTATTTTTTGTGTCACTTACTTGGTCTAATATATATAGTTTTTCTGTTCCATCTCCATATACTGGCTCTTGAAGTGATATTGGTTCTTGTATTGCATCTAAACTAAATGCTATTTCTTCTTTATCTACTCCTAGTTCTTTTGCTATTTCTTCTATTGTTGGTTCCCTTTGAGTTTCTTTTATTATTCTTTCTTTTACTGCTAGCGTTTTATATGCTAAGTCTCTTATTGACCTGCTTACTCTTATTGGGTTATTGTCTCTTAAGTATCTTCGTATTTCTCCTATTATCATTGGTACTGCATAGGTTGAAAATTGTACGTTTTGACTTAAGTCGAAGTTATCCATTGCTTTTATTAAACCGATGCATCCTACTTGAAATAAGTCGTCTACATTTTCTCCTCTTCCATAAAATCTTTTAATTACACTTAATACTAATCTTAAATTACCATTTATAAATATATCTCTTGCTTGTTCATTCCCATTTTTTATTTTGATTAATAGTTCATTTTTTTCTTCAGATGATAGTACTGGTAGTTTTGAAGTGTCTACTCCACATATTTCTACTTTTCTTATCAAAGAAAAAACCTCCTTTGGAATTATCTTGTAGTTTCATTATTTCCAAACAATGGTCTTTCTATTCAATTATTGTTCGACTGTATTCAACAATAAAAACTCCCAGTATTACTGAGAGCTTTTATTTGTTTCTCTTTCTTTACGAAATTCATCAAAGACTTTTTTTACTTTATATTTTACTCTTCCGTGTAAACAACAGTCTAAACTTCTTTTTATGATTAGTTCCATAGTTTCATCTGATACTATGTTTTCAACAATTGCAATCTTCAAAATCAGCCTTACTAAACGGTCTGATTCCAAATTATATTTCTTTTTAAAATATTTGATAGGCTTAAAAGGGTTATTTGCTACATCTTCTGCTATACATTTTATTTGAACTTTTGATATTCCAGTTACTAAAAATTCTTCACGTTGTTTTAGTAATCTATCATAATAAAGAACACATTTGCCAGACGATTGCTGAGTTCGCATTTCAGATTTGGTAATCGCTTTGTTTCTAATTGCTTCAACCATTTCTCTAGAAATGTATACATGTATTATAGCATCTTCTTTAATTCTTTTAAAACAACTTAATGTTATATTGTTATCTCTTGCTACATCTTTCTGTGATACCACATAGTCACTTGTAGCATACCGCTCCAATACCTCTATTTCAAATTCTTTTAATTCTTCAAAACTCTTTTCCTGTTGCAATTGTGTATATGTTCGTGCCATGTTTTAACCTCCTATAATTATATTTTTTGGTTTATTTTATCAACATAACGTTATTATAGCATATTTTTATTTTTATGTCTATTTTTTTTAGATTTTATCCTGTCTTGCTCATTATATCCTTTTTCATTTTTGATATTATTTTCTTTTCTAACCTTGATATGTAACTTTGTGATATCCCGAAGCATGTCTGCTACTTCTTTTTGGGTTTTTTCGTCTCCACTTATAAAGCCAAATCTTAATTCCATTATATTTCTTTCTCTGCTATTTAGTTTTTCTATTGATGCTTTTAGAAGTTGTTTATCTACTTCGTCTTCTATTCTTCTTGAGGTTATGTCTGGTTCTGTTCCTAATATGTCTGATAATAAAAGTTCGTTTCCATCTCCATCTTGGTTTAATGGCTCATCTATAGAAATTTCTCCTTTTATTCTATTACTTCTTCTTAAATACATTAATATTTCATTTTCAATACATCTTGATGCATATGTGGCAAGTTTTATATTTTTTCCAGTATTAAATGTATTTACTCCTTTCATTAGTCCTATTGTTCCTATTGATATTAAGTCTTCTAGTCCTACTCCTGTATTTTCAAATTTTTTTGCTATGTACACTACTAATCTTAAGTTACGCTCTACTAATTTTTGCCTTGTTTCTAACTTTCCTTCTTCTAGCTCATTAAGCAAAGTTTCCTCTTCTTCTGATGTTAATGGTGGTGGAAGGTTGCTACTCCCCCCTATATAATATATTGGCATATTTTCTATTTCATCTTCATTTATGAATTTTGCATATATTGTATTTATGCTACTTACTAATGCTTGTAGTATATTCACTCTCGCCACTCCTTTCTATTATATCTAATCCTATTAAAGCATTATATTTATTTTTTTTACTTAACTTTTTATTATATATTCCAATAATTACATCTTTTATTTCTTCTTCATTAAAATCTATTTCTACTATTACTTTTTTTACTTTTAGTCCTAATAACATACCATTTTCTTTTCCTAGTGAAGTAAATGGTATTACTCTAAATTTTGATATGTACTTAATTACTTCTTCTTCATATATTTCATTTGATATTTCACCTCCTATTATTTCTTCTAAATTATCTAATATTTTATATGGAATTATTTGATATAAAATATCTTTTTCTACTACTATTACAGGTATTCTTGTTATTGGATCTTTTAACATATTTCCTGTATCTATCATTGCTTTTGTTTTTATATTTTTTTCTCCAACAAAGACAGTAATATCACAAAACATATCCTTTTTATTTAACCTACGTTTGACTACTTTAAATGCTATAACACTTATAGTGAATCCAACTATTCCTCCTAGTACTGCAATTTTTAATGGGTATGTACCTATTAGCATTCCATTTTTCATTAATATTTCTTGGGGTTTTATAAAGTATAATAATGCAAAACTACAACCTCCAAATACAAATGATGTTAAATAGAAAATGGTAATTTGTTTTAATAATAATTTTATATTCTTGGCATTATATGCTAAATATACCATTACAACTGAAAGTAATATTTTCATAAGAAAGTTTGTGTATATTGGTAATATTTCCATATATGCGAGTATAGAATATATTCCACCTAATAAAGCTGATAAAATTAACCTTATATGGTTTAATTTTATTTTTAATATGTAACCTGTTGCAAATAGTATGATGTAGTTCATTATTAGGTTTTCTATTAGTACAACATCTAGGTAAATAGTCATTTTGATCTCCTTCTAGACATGCAAAGTTTAAAATTCAATGTAATATTAGAATAGACGTATTTAAATCGTGTAGAGTAATCTTTTGTATTGATATATTAAAATAAAAATTAAATACCAACAGCCCTTTGAGGCAGGGTAATCCTTTTTGTCTTGCAGGTTTTGATTTTTATTTTAATATATCAATATGAAAGATGGATTATTTAACACTTAATTTTTATTTAGTATAGCTCTTTTGTTTTAAATTTTGTGTCATTTCTTGGACACGAAAAAAAGAAATAATCTACATTTTTAGATTATTTCTTTTTGTTTTTTACTTTTTATTTTATAATGTTATATTTTTCTTTATTATTTTATACCTTTATTTTTATTTCTTAAAAAAGAAGGAATGTCTAAGTCGTTTGCAGAATTTGTGTTATCTATTGGAGCTGGTATTGAGTTTATTTTTTCTCCCCATGCTCTATCTACTATGCTACTTACATTTGATGCTACTGTTCCTGATTCTTTTTCAAATCCTGTTGCTATTACTGTTATTACTATATCATCATCTAAGCTTTCATCTATTACTGCACCAAAGATTATATTTGCTTCTGGATCTACACTTCTTTGTACTAATTCTGCTGCTGTGTTTACTTCATGTAATCCTAAGTTTGCTCCACCTGTAATGTTGATGATAACTCCTCTTGCTCCTTCTATTGAGCTTTCTAGTAGTGGGTTTTGTACTGCTTGTTTTGCTGCATCTTCTGCTCTGCTTTCTCCTGATGCTCTACCTATTCCCATGTGTGCTATTCCTGTATTTAACATTATTGTTTTAACATCTGCAAAGTCTAAGTTTACTAAACCTGGTACTGCAATTAGGTCTGATATACCTTGTACACCTTGTCTTAATACGTCATCTGCCATTTTGAAAGCTTCTACTATTGATGTTTTTCTATCTATTATTTGTAATAATTTATCATTTGGTATCACTACTAATGTATCTACTTTTCCTTTTAGGCTTTCTACTCCACGGTCTGCTTGTGATAAACGTTTTTTACCTTCGAATGTGAATGGTTTTGTAACAACACCTATTGTTAATATTCCCATTTCTTTTGCACATGCTGCTACTATTGGTGCTGCACCTGTTCCTGTTCCTCCACCCATTCCGGCTGTAACAAATACCATATCTGCTCCACGTAATACTTCTTGTATTTCTGCTTTGCTTTCTTCTGCTGCTTGTGCTCCAATATCAGGATTTGCTCCTGCTCCTAAACCTCTTGTTATTTTTTCTCCTATTTGAATTTTAGAACCTGCTTTTGATAATAATAGAGCTTGTCTATCAGTATTTACTGCTATAAATTCTACTCCTTTTATTCCAGAGTCTACCATTCTATTTACAGCATTGTTTCCTGCTCCTCCTACACCTATTACTTTTATTGTTGCTGTTCCGTCTAACATTGTATTTTCTTCTGCCCCATCTACGTACATTATATTTTCCTCCTTTTATATTTGAAGTTGGAAGTTGGAGGTTGGAGGTTGGATTTTTAGTAATTTCTTCGAAGGTTTTTCCTGATTCCTATACTCTTCCCTTTACCTTTTAACTTCTGGTTTTTATTTTTCACTTTTATAATTTATTAACTCTTAGTTAGATATTTTTAGTATAAAAGCTTATATCAAACTTTCTAACTTTAAGCTATGAATAAAAGAACTCTTTAATTCTTTCAAATATTGTTTGTAAAATGTTCTCTTTTGTATTTGAATCTACACTACTTGATACTGATTTTGCAAATGGTCTTGCTGCTATATATCTTACTAGTGCATATGATGTTCTATAATCTGGTCTTGCTGTACTTATTAGCCTTCCTGTTGCTACTTTTACTGGAATATTTAGTATAACTTTTCCTGCTACATCACTTTTATTTATATTTGCTATTCCTTGACCTGTTATTATTACATTATTTATTTTTTGCTTTAGTCCTTGTGCTGCTATATCTTTATTAACTAATGCAAATATTTCTTCTATTCTTGCTTCTATTATTTCTATTAGCTCTGAACTTCTTATTGCTTTTGTTTTGCCATCACCTTTATATGTGTTTAATATAATTTCGTTATCATTATCTATATAAGATTTCATTGCTAGTCCATATTGTTTTTTTAATTTTTCTGCTTCTTCTTCTGAAATATTTAATACTAATGAAATGTCTGATGTTATATTTTTTCCTCCTAAAGGTATTGTATTTGTGTAAACGAAACCGTTAGCTTCAAATACTCCTATTTCTGTGTTTCCTGCTCCTATATCTAATAGCATTACATTATCTACTAGTTCATTGTTATCTAACATTAAATTTCTTTCTGCTAGTGTTATAGGTACATAACCATCCACTTCTAGTCCTGCTTTTCTGAATATATTTGCAAGTTGCTTTATATAGTCCTTTTCTGCAAGTATTACTTGTGCATTTAATGTAAAATTTGAACTTAAATTTCCAACTGGATCAGAAACGATCTTTCCATCTTCTAATATAAATTTGTCAGTTACAATATCTATCATAACTTTTCCTTCTGGTATTTCAACATCCTTTACTTGCATAATTGCAGATGAAACGTCTTTTACTGATATTCCTGCGTATTTATCTTTTGCTTCTTTTACAATACTATTTTGCACAATTGTTATATATTTTCCTGGAACTATAACATATGAAGAATTTATTTTAAAGTCTGTTTCTTTTTCTGCTTCTTCTAATGCTTTTGAAATTGAAAGTGCTACTTCATCTTCATCTACTATTTTTGTTTTCTTTATTCCATCACATTTATGCTCTGTATTGCAAATTACTTCAATTTGATTAAAGTTATTGACTTCTCCAACTACTAAACTTACTTTAGAAGTGCCAATGTCAATACCTACAATAATATCACCTATCGCCAAAGTAATTCCCCCATCTTTATTTATGTTTTATTTATTACATAGAATATTATATTTTGCAAAAAAAGTCAATAGAAAATGTTATATTTTTGTAATATTTTTGTAATATTTTTGTAATGCTGTTTTATTTTGCTCTCTTATGTAAATTAATATAACTTTTTCTATTGACTTTTATCTTGTTTTTATTACTGACATAGACACATCTTTACCTAAGGTCATTTCTTCCATAGCAAGATATATCCTGCGTGTTTTTTATTATTTATTTTCTTCATTTGCCTCTTTTATTGTCGCTTCTGCTTTTGCTATTATTTTTCTTGTTGTTATTTTTTCTACATAGTATCTACGTATTGTTCCTAAATTATTAAACATTCTTCCTACAAATACAATTACTGCTGCTAAATATATATCAACATTTAGCTTCTCCCCTAAGTATGTAAGTGCCATTGCTAATATTGCATTTACAAAAAAACCAGAAATAAATATTTTCATATCAAAGTTTTTCTTTAACGTAGATGTTATACCTCCAAATACTGAATCTAGTGCTGCTACTATTGCTATTGCCAAATATCCTGAGTATGTATATGGAATTGTTGGAATATTAATTCCTATTATTGCTCCTATTATACAGCCTATTATTATTGCTATAAGTATCATTTTATTTAGCCTCCTTTACATATTTGAATTTCATTAAATTGTTTCCACTGTTATATGCTAATATTTTTATGTTTTTTTCTACAGACATACTTATAGTTTTTCCTAAACTTGTATATATGTCTATATATCCACTATTTTTTAAACTAAGTGCACTTGATAAATATTTTTGATTTCCAATTGCTTTTACTGTGTATGGTGCGGTTACTCTCTCTGTATTTATTAATATTGTTTCATTAACACTTACTATTTCTGTCATATTTACTATTCTTTTATCGTTTATAGATATTGCCTCTGCCCCTGCTAGTCTTAATTCATTTATTAAATATAATAAATCCTTTTCTTCTATTTGCTTATTTTCATTATCTGATAAATGTACTATTATTCCTTCTCCTGTTACATCTGTTTTTCCTACTAGCATATTTGTTTGTGCTAATTCCTCATTTAAAAGATTTGCTGTTTCTTCTACTGATTCTGCTTTTTCTTGGTATTCATTTATTTTTTTATTTGTTTCTTGAACTTTTTGTGAGGTTTCTTCATATTTTGCCTTCCAACTAGCTATCATTGTTCTTAGTTCTTCTTCTCTTGCTACTTCTATTCCTTCTATATCAGTTTCTTCAACAGTTCTAAACTGTGCAAACATAACAGATACTAGTAATATACATACAATACCTACTACTGTTGCCATTGTAATTTTTTCTTTATTCAAAACCTTTACCTCCATTATTTCATATATTTAGAAGCTATAACTCCTGTATATTTTGGAATTTTAACATTATCTAATTTTCTTGTTGAAATTTCAAGATAATCATCTAAGTTGTCTAAAATTCCTCCACTTCTGCTTAAAGTTTCAAACCTTTCTGGGAATCCAATTGCTTTTATTACAAATGGCGAAGTCACTTTTTCGTCATTTATTTTTATTACATTGCCTATACATGTAATTGCTGTTGTAGATACTATTCTTTGCCCATTTATGCTAATTGCTTCTGCTCCTGCATTTTTTAACTCATTTACTATATTTCTTAAATCATTGTCATGTACAATATAGTTTGAAATATCGTCTAACACTCCTATTGTTTCACTTGTTATACTTGAGTTATCTTTTACTATTATTTCTATTCCTTTTCCTTCTACATCTGTAATTCCTAATAGATTATTATTAAGTGTTATTTGTTCTTCTTTTGCTGATGCTGTTGTATCATTTTTTGTTGATTCTTCTCTTACTGTTGCTAACCTTTTTTCTGCATTGTCTAAATTTAGAGTTTCTGTTTCATATTTTTCTTTCCATTTTAAAACTTCATCTCTTAAATTATCTTCTGAGAATCTTTTTGATACTGTTGAGCTTGTCCCTTTCATTGTTTTTATTTGAACTGATATTGCTATTGTTAATACCAAACAAACAATACCTAATGTTATTGCTATTCTATTTTTATTCATAATTTTCACTTCCTTATACACTTTGTCTAAACGTAGGATTATTACTTTTTAGATCCATATTAACAAAAATTTCACCTTTTATTCCTTTTTCTCTTTCTATTATTGATTTTATACTTAATATTTTTGTATTTAAGTCTGTTTCATCTCCTATATATGCTACTTTTTCTTCTGTTTCAAATACCATTTTATAATTTTGTTTATTTTGTATATCTATTCTAGTAATTAAACTTGAAATATCATTACTTGCTGCTATTTCCAGTATTTTTATTACTGTTGACATTTTTTCTAAGTCTTCTATACATAATCTATTTCCTGGAACAAAATCTTCTACATATGTTTCTGTTCCTTGTATTATTGGAACTTCTAACTTTTCAGAAGAAATTTCTAATATATATCCTTGATTATTGATATATACATAGCTACTTCCATATTCAATCATAAAGGTAGTTTTTCTTTCTTCAATTGATATTATTATATCTGATGGTAGTTTTCTTTTTATTTCTACACTTTTTATATATGGATTTTCTAATATATTCCTTTTGGCTTTTTTTATATTTACTTTATATGTATTTTCTTCTATATTTATTTGTGATAAACTTATTATTTCATCATTTGTTATTTTTCCAGTTCCTTCTACTGTTATCTTTTTTATATTAAAAAGTGGTGATGTCATTGTAGCAATTGTTGCTATAAATATAAGTAATATTAGAAATGTATATTTTATTATTTTAAAATTTCTTATTTTCTTTTTCTTCTTTATTTGTTCTTGCTTTTTTGAAATAGGCTTTTTATTTTTTATGTTTTTTCCTTCTGATTTTGTTTTTATATTACTTACTTTCTTTTTATTTATTTTTTTCTTTTCTTCTTGCTTTGGAATTCCTATTACTATTTCATTATTAAAATCAAATAATTGGTCTTTCTCATTTTTATTATTTTTTATATCATTTTGTTTTCTTTTATTCTTTTTACTTTTCTTTTTTTTAGCTTTTATTTTTTTTTCTTTCTCTTCTTCTGCATTAAAATTGTATAGATTTACTTTTGTACCTTTTACTCTTTTCACCACTTTTTCACCTTCTTCTTTAGATTATTCTTATATTTGCTCCTAATTCTTGAAGTTTAGAATCTAATTTTTCATATCCTCTTAATATATATTCTATATTTTCTACTGTTGTTTTTCCTTTTGCTCCTAAGCCTGCTGTAACTAATGCTGCTCCTCCTCTTAAGTCTGAACTACTTACAACTGCTCCATTTAATCTTTTTACTCCTTTTATTATTGCTGTTTTTCCTTCTATTGTTATTTTTGCCCCCATTCTTTGTAATTCATTTATATATTTATATCTATTTTCAAATATATTTTCTACAATTATTGAGGTTCCTTTTGCTGTTGTAAGCATACTTCCAAATACAGATTGCATATCTGTTGGAAAACCTGGATAAGGAAGTGTTTTTATATCTACTGCTTTTAATTTTTTTCGTGCATCTATTTTTATTATATTTTTTTCTACTTCTAATTCACAGCCACATTCTTGTAGTTTATGAATTATTGGCGTTACATGTTCTGAATTAGTATTTATTATTTCTATTTTTCCATTAGTTGCTCCTGCCATACATAAAAATGTTCCTGTTTCTATTCTGTCTGGCATTATTTTATAGCCTACATCTCTTAAGCTCTTTACTCCTGTTATTTTTATAAAGTTTGTACCAGCCCCTTGAATTTTTGCTCCCATTTTGTTTAAGAATTTTGCTAAATCTTCTATTTCTGGTTCCATTGCTGCATTCGAAATTGTTGTAACCCCTTCTGCTAGTACAGTTGCAAGTATAACATTTTCAGTTGCACCTACACTTGGAAAGTCTAGGTTTATATCTGCCCCTATTATTTTATCACAAGTACACCTAATAAATCCAGAGTTTTCTTCAATATTTATTCCTAATTTTTTAAAAGCTTTTAAATGTAGGTCAATTGGCCTTGCTCCGATTTCACATCCTCCTGGATATGTGAAGGTTGCTTCTTTAAATCTTCCTATTATTGCTCCTGCCATTATTACTGTTGAGCGCATTTGTCTCATTAAATCTTCTGGTATCTCTGTTTCATGCATTCCTTTTGAGTTAATTTCTATTTTACCATTACTTTTCTTTACTTTGCAACCTAAAAGCTGTAAAATTTTTAAAGTTATTTGTGTATCGTGAATATTTGGTACATTATATAGCCTTGTTACTTTTCCACTTAATATACTTCCAGCAATAATAGGAAGAGATGCATTTTTAGATCCAGAAATAGATACTGTTCCTTCTAGCCTTCTTCCTCCTTCTATTATGTAGCTCCCGCATTTTTTTCACCCTTTCTATTTTAATATATATCTATTTTTAGTGTTTTTGATAGTTTGGTATATTTTATGTTTAATTTATAAAAAGAGTGAAAAAATAACCACAAAAGCTATCTGTGATTATTTTTCTAATATTTTCTTAATTTCATTTATCTTAGTTAGTGCTGTAATGTATCCCACATTATAACAATAATCTATTTTCTTTGTATTAAATACACTTGCTTCTGATAAGTCTAAATCTATTACATAGTCACTTTCTTTTACCGCTTCTTCTGACCTTCCTTCAAATAGAATATCTATTGACTTAAATGCTACTTCATATATATTCTTAGGTTCATAATTTAAGCCTGCTGAAAATTTTATTGTTAATACTTTGTCTACTCCTAGTTTTCGTACTTCTCCTGCTGGTACATTGTCTAATATTCCGCCATCTACAAATTTGTGTCCTAAATATTCACAAGGTGCAAATACTCCGTGGATAACTTGAGCTTGCTCTTACTGCTTTAGCTATTTGTGCATCTGTAATATAATAGTCTCCTTCTTGTTCTTTATTTGTAAATACATATTTTTTACTTTTTACTATATCAACAGTTGGAATTGCTATTGGAAGCTTAATATCTTTTAAGTTTTTAACTCCTTTTTCTTTCGCACATTCTCTTACTGCTATTTCTGTATTTTCTCCTGAAAGAATTCCATAACCTAATAGCCTTTTAGAAGTTTTTAAATTTCCTGCAAAATGCTTAGCATTTGTTTTCATTATTTCTTTTGAGAAAAACTTAAATATTTCAAGCATTTTTTCTGTTGAATATCCCATTGCATATAAAGAAGCTACAATACTTCCAATACTTGTTCCTGATATTGCATCTATTTTTATTCCATTTTCTTCTAATGCTTTAATAACACCAATATGCGCTGCACCTTTTACTCCTCCACCTGCTAAAGCTAAACCCAATTTCATTTTTTACACCTACTTTTTTTATTTTTACTTATTATAACATTTTTATTTAGAATTGTAATAGTATTTTTTAAAACTTTTTTCATATACTACTATTATTAATTTATTAAAAACAAGAATAAAATTTTCTAAGTGCCAAATCCACGTAAGAAAATCTAATTCTTGTATAACCATCTTCTTAGGAAACTCACCTACTTACGTAGATGACTTTCCTAAGAAGATAAAAAAGGAGAGATTATATGTACCCAGAATACCCATATATTGGTTATAAAGATGAAAATGTTAGAACACCTCTTACTTTCCCTAAGCAACACCAAAATGTACAACCTGGAATGGAATATGAAATGAACCCGCTTCCTATTTTTGAAGACCCTTCTTATGTTCCTAGTAACAAGTTGTATGGAAAAGTTGCTATTATTACTGGCGGTGATAGCGGAATTGGTAGGGCTGTTTCTGTTTTATTTGCTAAAGAAGGTGCAGATATTGTTATTGTATATTTAAATGAAAAGAAAGATGCTGAGTATACTAAAAATTATATTGAAAATCTTGGTAGACGTTGTATTTTAATGGAGGGAGATTTAAAGAAAGAAGAATTTTCAAAATTTATTGCTGAAAATACAATTAAAACTTTTGGTAAGATTGACATTTTGGTGAACAATGCTGGCGTTCAATACCCACAAAACAGTATTTTAGATATTACTGCTGAGCAATTAAAAACTACTTTCGAAACTAATATATTTTCTTTTTTCTACCTTACTAAAGCTGTTCTTCCTTATTTAAAACCACATAGTAGCATTATTAATACTACTTCTGTTACTGCTTTTGAAGGGCATAAAACATTAATTGATTACTCTAGTACAAAAGGCGCTATTACAGTATTTACTAAATCTTTAGCACTTTCACTTGCAGACCAAAAAATACGTGTAAATGCTGTTGCACCTCGGTCCTATTTGGACACCACTAATTCCTGCTAGTTTTTCTGCTAGTGAAGTAGAAGTATTTGGTACTGATGTGCCTTTAAAAAGAGCTGGTCAGCCTTTTGAACTTGCGCCTGCTTATTTATATTTGGCAAGTGATGACTCTAGGTATGTTACTGGTCAAGTTATTCATGTGAATGGTGGGACTATGGTCTAAAAAACTTGCATTTAGTTAAGAAAATGAGTTAATTTATTAGATGTGAAATAAAAGTATAGTGTAGCAAAAGGATATGCTTTTGCTACACTATACTTTTACTATTAGCTTTAGAAGATTTTGAAAGTTTTAGACGTGTTCCAAATCTTTCTATATAATTAATATTTTACCACTAATTTATCAAACTTACTATTTATATATTTCTCCAATTTACCCATAAATTCTTCTGATTTTATTTCTTTATTTGCTACCATTTCCAAACCCTTTTCCCAACTTGCAGTTAGTTTTGGGTTTAGCATATCTGGCATTGATGAGTATACTATGTCATAAATTGCTTCTCCTTTTATTGTTGGGGTTACTATTTGTGTTTTTGTATTTATGGCTATGTAGTTTATTTTTTCTAGTTTTTTTATTATTTCCCCTCTTGTTGCACTTGTTCCTATTCCTGCTCCTTTTATTTGTTCCCTTAGTTCTTCATCTTCTATTAGCTTTCCTGCATTTTCCATTGCTAGTATTATTGAGCCTGAGTTGTATCTGGTTGGTGGAGTAGTTTCTGATTCTTTTATTTCATAATTTTGAACTCCTATTTCTTGTCCTTTTTTTAAGTTTATTAAAACTTGTAAATTATTTTCTTGTTCTTTGTTTTCTTGTTTGCTATTGTCCACATTTTCTTCTTCATTTGTGGATTTTTTTGTTTCATTTTCTTTCTTTATTGGTTTTAATATTTCTAAATATCCTAAGTTTGTACATACTTTTCCACTAACACCAAATTTTTCTTTTTCTACATCGATACTTACTGATATTTTGTTATATTCTGCTGGTGGATAAAATATTGCCAAAAACCTTTTTACTATTAGTTTATATATTTGTTTGTGTAGGTCTTTTAGTTTTTCGTAACTTTCAAAACCTTGCCCTGTTGGAATTATTGCATAATGGTCTGTTATTTTGCTATCATTTACGTATTTTGTTTTTTCTAAATTTGTAGAATATTTTTGCTCTACCATTTTATTTATGAAGCCTTGTATTTCTTCATCTTTAAAACTTTTTGCTAAGCCATTTAGATTTTTCTTTATTTCCTTTGCCACTGCTGTTGAAAGTACCCTTGCATCTGTTCTTGGATATGTAACTAGCTTTTGTTCATATAAATTTTGTATAATTTCTAATGTTTCGTCTGGCTTTATTTTAAACCTTTTACTACATTCATTTTGAAGTTCTGCTAAGTTAAATAGTAAAGGTGCATTTTCTTTTTGTTTTGATTTTTTTATTTCTTCTATAACTGCCTTTTTACCTTGAAGTGATATTATAAATTCTTTTGCGTCCGCTTCCTTTTTGAAACCTGTTTCATTATATAATTTAAGGCTTTCATACATTTTTGAAGTTTCACTTACTTTCCACTCTGCCTTAAATGTATTTTCTTCTTCTCCAAATTCTCCTACTATTTTATAAAATGGTGTTTTTACAAAGTTTCTAATTTCTCTTTCACGCACTACAACCATTCCAAGTACACATGTCATTACGCGGCCTACTGAAACCCATGCTCTATCTTCATTTATTTTTCTTGCAATGTTTCTTCCATATATTATAGAAAGCAATCTTGAAAAATTAATTCCTATTAGGTAGTCTTCTTTTGCTCTTAAATATGCTGAATCTGATAAACTATCATATTCTGAGGAATCCTTTGCTTCCTTTATACCTCTTAATATTTCTTCTTCTGTTTGTGAATCTATCCATACTCTTTTTATTTTTGCATTTGGATTTGGCTTAGCCATCATAAATACAAGCCTTTGTATGTATTCCCCTTCACGCCCAGAGTCACCCGCATTATAAATTTCGGCTACGTCTTCTCTTTGCAAAAGACTTTTTACTATGTTAAATTGTTTTTCAACTGCTGGTATAATTTCATACTTCCATTCTTTAGGCATAAAAGGAAGTGTGTCTAGCCTCCAAAGTTTCAACTTTTGATCATACTTTTCAGGGTATGACATTGTTACTAAGTGACCAACACACCAAGTTATTATCCATTCTTGTGATTCTAAATATCCATCTTTTCTAGTAGTATTTAATTTAAGTGCTTTACTAAATTGCATAGCTACTGATGGCTTTTCTGTAATTAATAATTTTTTTGGCATCTTCTTACATCCTTTGCTTCTGTCAATAGGGACGGAGGTTTTTGACAGTATTATTGTCAAAAGGGACAATCCTTATAAATTTTCGTTTATATAAAAGGGTGTCCCTTTTGGTAAAAATTTTCGAAAAAGGGGCGTCCCTTTTAGTTTATTTTAATTATATCTATTTCTGATGTTAGGCTGTTGTTTCCATATGCATATATAATATATATCTCTCCGTTCTTTCCTACTAAGAAATTGTTTACATTTTCTGTTAGATACATTGCATTTGTTAAATCTCTTTTATACATATTTTGACCTGTTGCTTCTGATATTTTTTCTGCTTGTTTACTTGCTTCTTTTACTTGAGTATTTATTTTTTTATTTACTTCATTTTTAGATATATTGTATTTTTCTAATACTTCATCTAAAGTTACACTTTCTCCTGTTTCTATATTATAATTATATGATAGAACTATATTCCTTTGTGGATTATTTCCTTCTTTTAATGTTGATTTTATGGTTAATGATAAAATACCATCATTTATATATGCTACATAGTCTATATTATATATTGTATACTGGTTAGCACCTGTTACTATACTTGTTACTTTATTTGCAAATATAGATTGTGTTTTTGAATTATACCCTGCAGGCACTTCTTGATTATCTATATTAAATGCTGGTAATTTTATATCTAATGAATATTTACCGTCTACTTCTTGCTTAACATCATATGCTTTATATACAATATCTTCGCTTTCTAAACTTTGAAACCTTTTTATATTACTTGTATCATATCCTTGTTTATTAAATGTATTATTAAATAAATTATTAAATTCTTTAAGTAAATCTTCTGGATTATCTGCATTATTATCTTCTACTATGTTTTCTGGCTCACTCATCATATTTTCTGTTACTACTTTATCTGCAAATATTTGATAATATACTCCTAATATAATTGCTATTATACAAACTATTATAATTACAATATACATTACTTTTCTTTTTTCCATAAATTTGCTCCTTTGTCTATATTTTGCTTATATTATACCATTAGTATTTTTCCTTTTCAATAATTTTAGTCAATTATTGAAATAATCTTTGACTATTTTGCTTTTTTAGTGTATTATATACTTGTTAAATTATCAATAAAGGAGAACTTATGTATGTTATGTTCAATTTGTAACAAAAATACTGCTGTTATATTTGTTAATAAACAACTTCCAGATAAAAGCTTTGCAACAGAAGGCTTATGTTATGATTGTGCCAAGAAAAAGGGAATTAACCCTTTAGATGCTTTATCTAAACAAGCTAATTTATCTGAGGATGATGTTAAAGATATGGCTGCTCAAATAGAAAATATGTTTAAAGATATGTCTGAAAATATTGATATGGATTCTATAATTGGCATGGATGAAGGGAGTGAAAACTTTGATGAAAGTCAAAGTCCTATGGGTGCAATCCCTTTAGGTTCAATTTTTTCAAATATGTTTGGTATGAAAAATAATTCAGAAGAACAAACTTCTTCTGATAAGAAAAAAGTAAAAGTAGAAAAGAAGCCTAAAGAAAAGAAGAAGAAAGCTTTAGATACTTTTGGAACTAATTTAACTTTTAAAGCAAGAAATAATGAATTAGACAATGTTGTTGGTAGAAATGGAGAAATTCAAAGAATTGTTCAAATATTAAATAGACGTTCTAAAAATAACCCTTGTTTAATTGGTGAACCTGGCGTTGGAAAAACTGCAATTGCACAAGGGTTAGCAATAAAGATAGCTAAGCGGTAATGTTCCTGCAAAACTTTTAAATAAAGAAGTTTATTTACTTGATATGACTGCTGTTATTGCAGGTACACAGTTTAGAGGTCAATTTGAAGCAAGAATGAAATCTATTATTGATGAATGTAAGTCTTTAGGTAATATAATTTTAGTTATCGATGAAATTCATAATATTATTGGTGCAGGTGATGGTGAACATTCTATGAATGCTGCAAATATTTTAAAACCTTCTCTTTCTAATGGAGAAATTCAATTAATTGGTACTACTACTTTAAAAGAATATAGAAAATATATTGAAAAAGATAGTGCCTTAGAAAGAAGATTTCAACCAGTTATTGTTGAAGAACCTTCTATTACAGATTCAATTGATATATTAGATGGTATAAAAAAATATTATGAGGATTTTCATAAAGTAAAAATTTCTACTGATGTAATTAGGCAGGCTGTAATAATGTCTGAAAAATATATTCATGATAGATTTTTACCAGATAAAGCAATTGATATATTAGATGAAGCTTGTTCAAGAATTAACTTGAATAACAAAGATTTATATACTTTAGAAGTTTTAAAAAATGAACTTGCAAAAGTTCAGGAAGAAAAGGAAGAAGCAGCTTCTGCTGATTCTACTGAAGATTATCAAAAGGCTGCTGAACTTAAAACTCGTGAATGTAGTTTAATAGAACAGATAGATAAGATAAATGCAAACTTAAAGCTAAAAGAAATTACTGTCCAAGATATCGCAGAAGTAATCGAGAACTGGACTAAAATTCCTGTTAAGAAAATTACTGAAGAAGAAACTTTCAAATTGTTAAATTTAGAGCAAAATCTTCATAAAAGAGTAATTGGCCAAGAAGAGGCTGTACAATCTGTTTCACGTGCTATTAGAAGAAATAGAGCTGGTCTTAAGAGTACAAAAAGGCCACCATCATTTATATTTGTTGGTCCTACTGGTGTTGGTAAAACTGAACTTGCTAAAAGTTTAGCATATGAAATGTTTGGAGATGAAAATTCTATTATTAGAGTTGATATGAGTGAATATATGGAAAGTCATTCTACTTCTAAATTAATTGGCTCTCCTCCAGGATATGTGGGTTATGATGATGCAGGTCAACTTACAGAAAAGGTTAAACGTCACCCTTATTCTATTGTACTTTTAGATGAAATTGAAAAGGCTCACCCTGATGTGTTTAATATATTGCTTCAAGTTTTAGATGATGGAAGATTAACTGATAACCAAGGAAATACCATAAGTTTTGAAAATACAATTATTATTATGACATCAAATGCTGGTTCAAACTTAAATACAAATTCTATTGGTTTTGGCGGAACATCTATTGCAAACAGAAATAAAATATTAGATGCTTTGAAAGATACTTTTAGACCTGAATTTTTAAATAGAGTTGATGAAATTGTTGTATTTAGTTCATTAAATGAAAATGAATTGATACAAATTGTAGATTTAATGCTTAATGATACTATTAAGGCTTTAGTAGATAAAAATATTTCTATGCATATTTCTGAAGAATCAAAGAAATACTTATTAAAACAAGGCACTGATTTAAAATTTGGAGCCAGACCTTTAAGAAGAGCAATTCAAAGACATATTGAAGATGAACTTTCTGATATGATTTTGAAACAAGAACTAAAGAATGGACAAACAATTGAAATTAATGTTACAGAGGATAAATTAAAATTCGATGTAAAATTGTAGGAGGATTTTATGAAGAAATTAAAAGATTGTTGCAGACATATACCAAATGCATTAACTATTTTAAGGTTTATATTAATACCATTTATTATAGTTAGCATAGTAAAAAATAATTATTTGGAGGCATTTATAATTCTTACTTTATCTGGCTTGACAGATATACTTGATGGATTTATTGCTAGAAAATTTGATTTTATAACTAACTTTGGAAAATTGATAGATCCATTAGCTGATAAGGCAACACAAGTATCTATATTAGTTACTTTAGCCTTAAAAAATATTATACCAATGTGGTTTTTACTAATTGTGTTTATTAAAGAATTTGTAATGGTAGCAGGTGCTTCATTCCTTTATGGTAAGGAACTTGTAGTATCTAGTAAATGGTATGGAAAACTTGCAACTGTATTATTTTATTTAGCAATTGTTTCATCTTTTGCTATAAAATATTGGAACTATACTTACCAAACTTTGCTTCCAAAATTTGATATATACTTATATTATTTAGCATTAGCAACAACTATATTTTCCTTAGTAATGTATTATATAACTTTTTATAAACAAGGTTATTTAAAAAAAGAAAATTTAAAAATAGAAGAAAAAATACAAGAATAAAAAAGAAAGCTTTGAGCTACAGCCCAAAGCTTTCTTTTTTATTCATAATCTTCCAAAGCTTGATTTAGTTTGTCTTTTCCTTCTACTCTTATCCCTTGTTTTAACCTATTTATATCCTCTTCTGGTAAATAATTAGTTAATATTTCTGTTTCTTCATATAAATTCAAATTATTTTGTTCATCTATATTATATATTGCAATTTTTCCTTCTAGTTCTTTTAATAAATAGTGTTCTCCACAGCTTCCTTCTTCTTCTTTGTAAAATAATACTTCATTATTTCTAAAAGTTACTATATTCCAGTTTTTATATATAGTTTCTAAATCTTCTCTTGTTTTATTTACCATTGTTTCTGTTATTTTTTCTCTTTCTACTTTTATGTGTTCGCATTTTTTATAATATGTCTTAAATATAAATAAACAATTTGGAGAAGTTTTTTCTTCTTCACTTGCTGTTGTTACTAATTCTATATTACTATTTACTAAATTGTTTTGCATTTCATTTTTTTCTACAACATTTTTTGTCTCTCCTTGTTGTTGTAAATTTGAATTTGTATTTTTATATATTGAAACTCCTATTGTAATTAATATTGCAAATATTATAATTCCAATTATACTTATTATATAATACTTTCTCATACTACTACCTCTTTCACATTTTGTTATAGTATGATATTTTTTTGTTAATTTTATACAATTATTATAAAAAAAGCACCAATTTTGGTGCTTTTTTTATTATTCCTACTTATACTTTTTATACAGCCAGCCTTGACCTTCAAGTGAACTATATTTGAATTCCACTATTACTGTAGAGTCAATAATTAGCTTTCCGCTGTAGGTTCCGTTACTGTCGGTATTCCAGAAAATTACCTTTTTGCTACTCCAAAGGCTTTCCTTCAATTTTTCGTATATAGTATCATATTGGTTTTGCTCCTGTACATCAAGAATTTGTCTTCTTTCCCTTCTTTTTCCCTCATATACACAAAAAGGATTATCCTTGATGTAGTAAGTTGTTATTTTTCCTGAACTTATGCTGTTTTTTATTTCATCTGCTAATTCCTTAATAGTAATTTTCCGCATATCTATTCTCCTTTCTTTAATTAAAACAAACGAGATTTATATTAACATTACTAAATTTAGTATATCACATTTTTATGTTGATTACAACTTTTTTTAATAATAAAAATAACTAGAAATTAGTTTTTACTAATTCTAGTTATTTTTATTATTACTTATATTTTATAACAATTAAGTATTTTTATTTAATTAATGATTTTCTATCAACATTTCTAATTTTTACATACATAACTATTCCTATAGTCATAAATATTATTATACTTGTTATCAGAATTATATTGTTACTTCCTGTTTGTGGTAGCTTTCCTCCTACAATGTTATCTTTATTAGAAATATTAGTATCATTAGAAACTTTATTTGTATTTTTGTCTGGTTCTGGGTCTGGTTTCTGATCAACTGGTGGATTTGGAATTGGATTTTCTGTTCCTTCTTTTATTGTTATATATTGGTAGGTATTTACTACTGTACTTGGTAAAGTTCCATCTGCAATAGTAATATCTTTTAAAATTATTATATTATTTTTCTTACTTGTTTCATTTGCTTTAAAAACAAGTTTAAGAATTGTTTCATCACTTTTAGCTAATCCTTTTTTATCTATTACCAGCTTTCCATTTGACTCATTATAAGATAAATCTTTTATGGGTGTACTCCAGTCATTTTGACCTTCCATTTTTATTAATGTAATACTTTCTTTATCATATTCTAATATTCCTTCTAATGCTATAATTCCTCTTTCAGATTGTATATTTGATATTTTTACTTCTACTGTAAACTCTTCATTCTTATTAATTTCTGTTTTATTAATTTGAATATTTACATTACAGTTAGGTTTTGCATATACATTTACTTTTAATCCAATTATCATTAATAACATTATTATACTAAATTTTGCTATTTTCTTCATAAATTCTCCTCGCTTTATTCTGTTTCAAATAAACCAATTAATATTAATTTTATTCTTGCTACATCATTAATTGTAATTTTTTCATCTTCATCAACATCTGCAGCTTTTAGACTAATCCCACTTAGTGATTCTTTTTCAATTATATGTAGTTTTATTTTTGCAAGGTCATTAACTGTAATTTCAGCATCTCCATCAATGTCTCCTGTTACAACAATTGTGTATTCTAAAGTTTCTCCAACTTTTACTTTCATTCCTGTTCCAAGAACATTTTCATCATTTAATGTATTGCCTTCTTTATCAGTAAATACCATTTCTTGTTTTGTTGTTACATTTTGTTTAAATTGTGCAACTGTTGTTTCTGGTGCTATTTTTGAAATACTTTTCTCTTCTTCATTTATATCATATTTTTCAGATGTAATATTTTCTATTTCTGGAATTTCTATTCCTATTTCTAGCTCTGAGTCATTTGCTAAAATTGCACCATATCCACCACTTGCTGTAACTTCTTTTATTTTTACTATTGTTTTTGTGTTTTGTGTTATTGTATCTTTTGCTTTAAATTTTACTGTAAACATTGTGTTTCCTTCTGTTACATATTCTTCATTATCTATTACAAGTTTAAAGTTTTGTTCATTAAATGAATTTTTGTCTAAGTCCCAACCATTTTTTCCTGTAATACTAATTTTTTCTAAAATATTAGTGTCATATTCTAATTGACCAGTTAATGAAATTAATCCTTTTCCTATATTTTTGAAATTATCTATATTAAAGTTTAATTCAAATTCTTCACCTGGTTCTATTTTGTGTATGTCTACAGTTTCATTTGCAGATGTTATAGATGTTGCAAATCCTCTAACTGTTACTGTACAAGTATTGCTACTTGTTTCTTCGCTTAATGTACCTAATGTATTAGTAACTTTTAGTATATATTCTCCACCATCTGTTTCTTTTACATTTTCAATTGTTAATACTTTGTTTGTTTTTCCTTCTAATTTTGTTCCATCTTTATACCATTGATATGTGCATATTCCTTCTGCTTCTTCTACATTACTATTAATTGTTAATGTTGTATTTAAGCTTACCATTTTTTCTTCTGGTATTGTAGCTGTTACTGGTACTGCAACTGGCTCTGCTACTACTTCTCCTTTATTATCTTCTTCTTGAAGTACTGTTTTAGCAACAAATTTAACATTAACTATACAGTTTCCATCTTTAACATCATCATAGCTTACTGTAACTGTTGTTTCTTCTTTGTTTTCTATTTGTGACATATCTTTTTCTTCACCACAAATAGTAATTGATTCTATTTCATATCCTTCATTAGCTTTAATATTAAGAGTTTCTGTTTCATTTTCTTTAAGAGTAATAATATTTCCTTCTTCTCTATTTGCTCCTGCTATATTTCCGCCTTCTTCTGCTGATACTATTACAGCTTTTTCTTTTATTACTACTTCTTCGTCAGTTTCTACCATGGCAATGGCAAATGGACTAAAAGAATCACATGTTATAATTAAACCATATTGTGTTACTACACATGGAATTTCTTCAACTCCTGTAACGTTACCTTCTTTATCTCTCATAAAATGATATGCTTTAAATGTAACGCCTGCATCTTCTGGACCATATCCAGCTGGAAATCCTAAAGATATTCTTAATCTGTGTCCTGTTTTAACAACATATTTTTTACATACATTTAATGAAATATTGTAAGTTTCACTTGTAACTAATTTTTGGTCGCCTAATTCTTCTTCCATTAATTCATTAATTGCATCCTTCTCTGCTGATGTTGTTCTTGTTGTTACTAATGCTATTCTACTTTTTAGTTTTTCTGACACTGGTTCTCCATCACTTGTTTCCCATTCATTCATTGAAAGGTCTTCGTTTTCAAGAAGTGTTGGTGTTCCATATACTTCCCAATTTTTATATTTATTCATACTAAATGAACATGCTATTATGTTTACTGCTCCATAACTTATTTCCATTGGAGCTTTACCACTATTCTTTCCAACTATTCCAGTTATATAGATACTATAGCCTGCTCCATCGTCTGCCCACATTTTACTAAATTTTAAATCAAATGTTACTCTACGTTTTCCATCAAATGTAAAGTTTGTAATTTCAGCATGGTCTGCCCCTGTTGGTCCTGTTGATTCTAATCTATAACCTGCTTGTGTTTGTCCTTCTGCTAATACTAAATCATCATCATAAGTAACATCAACATGATATGTTGGTCCTACTGAAAGTGATGCTGTTGCTGCTGGTGATTGTGTTTTAATATAAGGCGGTGCTTTATAAGTTCCATTTGGATTATATAACTTTCCTGATTGTGCTACAAAGTCACTTCCATCTCCTTGGTATGTATATTGCTCTAAAGGTGTACCTGATGGTGCTCGTGTTGTTACTGCAAACTCAACATACTCTGAATTTGGAACTGATATATAAATATGATTTCCATTATCTCTAAACGCTCCAGGTACATATAAATCTGGATTCATATATCCCCAGTTACCTTCGCGCCATATATCATCTCCTGGTTTATATTCATGATATTTCATTAATATATATTTTTTATCTTTTACGTTTTCTGCATAACCTTTATTATTATAACTGATATAAAAGTCACCAGCTCTATATTCTGATGTTTCAGTTCCATCTTGTTTGAACTTTATTAGTAATCCATTATTGTTTGTTATGTAATCAAGACCATAGTCATCTTCTTCTAATTCTGGATACTTAAATGTATAGTTTCCTGCTGCTTCAACTTTTTCTAGCGCAACATGTTCTCTATTCATGCTTTCTTTACCTACCATACACCATCTTGTATTTTCAAATCCTTCTACAATGTCATCTCCTGGATTTGGAAATGCATCTGGAGTAAGTGGTGTTTTACGTAAAAATGGGTCATCCAGTGTTGCATCTACTGCATACCAAACTTTCTCATTTGACCTTGAAGCTGTTCTTTTTTCTACTTCAACATAATTCCACATATGTGGTACTGCTGCTGCTCCTTCTGATTGATGAATTCCTTGTACTAATATACAATTAATTCCTATTTTATCTAAAACTGTTTTTAATGCTCTTGCATATCCTTCACATACTGCTTGTTTTCTTACAAGTGCTCCATAAGGAGTTCCTATAAAGCTTTCATTTCCTACTGTACAGTCACTTTCTACTCTGTAAGATGTGTTATTTATAATTTGATTATGTACATATTTTATTTGTTCTATTACAAGTGTTTGTCCTTGTTGTATTTCTAGATTTCTTGCTCCTTCTGCAATTTCATCTACTATATTATTAAATTTTATTATCTCTTCTTCAACTTGTTCTTTACTTGTAAATCCTTCTACATAGTAATCTTTCAAATTTCCAGAACCCATATTAGCATGATATCTATTTTGTGCATCTTTTGTTACTCTAAGTTTAATTTTTTGAAATTCAACATAGAAAACTTCTGGGTAATCTGCATAAAATGCGTATCTTGCTGCATTCATTGCATCTTTTAATTTTGTATTTCCTTTCATGTAATTTTCAAGTTGTTCTTGTGTTACATATTTGTCATCTTTAGCAAGGTCAAAACTTTCTGTTCCTGTTTTTAGTATTCCTTGCTCATACATTTCATAAATTCCATCATATACTTTCTTTGCTATATCATTTAATTGTTGATAATGAAACTTTGTACTATTTACATTTTCTGTTGCTTGTGCATATACAAAATCGCTAAATGGAATGATATTAATTTGTGTCATAAAAATTGCAATTAACAACATTCCTGTAATTATTTTTTTTACTTTCATAAATTAATTTCCCCTCTTTCATTTTACAATCACATAGTGTACATAACAATTAAATTGTACTATAATTTCCATAAAAAGTCAATAAATTACATTGTTTTTTGTTATATTTTATTTCTATATGTAACATACTTTTTAATATCTACTATATCTATATTTTCTCTTATTTTATAAATGTTTTAACTTTCATTTTGCCTTTACTATCTACAATTATTGAAACTTCTCCTGTATTGTCTGTTCTATATATCTTGCACCCGTAGATCTTCTAATCTTTTTAGTACTTCATCATTTGGATGCCCAAAATTGTTATTTTTTCCTACTCCTATTAGAGTAATTTGTGGTTTCACTAAATTTAGAAATTCTTGCATACTTGAAGTTTTCGAGCCATGATGTGCTATTTTTAATATTATACTTTTTAATTTATTTGTTTGTATATATTTGTTTGTAATTTCTTCTTCTGCTATTTTTTCTATATCTCCTGTAAATAGCATGGTAAAATTGTTATATTTTAGTTTCATTACTATTGAATTATTGTTTAGTATATTACTTTCTATTAATTTTTTCTCAGGCCATAGAATTTCTATGTTTACATTTTTTTCTATTTTAATTTTGTCACCTATTTTTACTATATGTACTTTTATATCTTTTTCTTTTACAAGTTTTAAAAACTTTTTATAATTTTCTGATTCTTTTACTTGTTTTGATATAATAACATTTTTAACTTTTAACTCTTCAATTATTGTGAGTAATCCGTCCGCACGTGATCTGAGTCAAAATGAGATATGAATATGTAGTCTAATCTTGTTATTCCTCTATCTAGTAAATATGGCAATAAAGTATTTTTTCCTACATCATAACTTTTACTTGTTTCGTTTCCTCCACCATCTATTAATATGTTTTTATGATTAGGTGTAATAATTAATGTAGAATCTCCTTGTCCTACATCTATAAAATATATTTTTAAATTTGTTGGTACTATTTTTATAATTTGAAAAATTAATATTATTATTAATGTTATTACTATTATTCTTTTTTTAGTTTTCTTGCTTTTTAATTTGTTTAAAAAATTTCTTTGAAATATTCGCCCTTTTCTTATAGGGCAGAGGACAGCCCTTCTCCTACATCTTATTACATATATCACTATAGCTAAAATAGCATAATATATAATAATTGTGAGTATGTTTGGCGTTTTTACATATATTTTTGATAGTGGTAAACTTTTACTAAAGTTTGCTATTAATATTAGTATTTTTATAAATATGGATAATATTATTGCTGGTATTTTTGATATTTGAATTGATATAAATGATATAAAAATTGTTATAAAACCTAACATTATGATTAAACCTAGAATTGGACCTGCTAATATGTTTGATATAAAAAATGTTAATGATACTGTATTATAGTGATATGCTACAATTGGAAATATTATTAAATTTGCTGATATACTTACTATCATCATTTCTTTGATAGTAGTTATAAATTTATCTATTATTTTATTTTTTCTCTTGGGTAACTTTACTTTTTGTTCTAATATTTTAGTTAATAATATAATTCCAATAGTTCCTCCATATGAAAGTTGCATTCCTATATCTAAAATTTTATATGGATTTATTAATAATATTATAAGTATAGAAACACTTATACTTGATATTATATTTGTTTTTTTATATATTAAACTACCGAACAATTATATATATTGACATTATACATGCTCTTATAACAGATGGTGTTTCTCCAGTTAAGTAAATAAATATAATTAATAAAAATATAGTTATTATTTTAGAAATTTTTTTATTTGTTTTACTTTTTTTCAAGAGGAAGGTTATTCCTAAAATTACATATGTTACATGTGCTCCTGAAACTGCCAAAATATGTGATAGATTGCTGTTTCTAAAACTTTCTTGCATATCTTTACTTAAATTTTCTTTATTGCCTATTAATATTCCAGTAAGAAGGCTTGCTTCTTCCCTTTCTAAAATTTTATTTGAATTATCTACTATTTTTTGATTTATTTTGTTAATAAGAATTAGCAATTTATTATATTTTCCTTTTTCTATTTTTTCTATTTTATTAGTTGTAACTATACCATATATTTTTTGGGTTTTTAAATACTGTTTGTAATCAAATCCCCCATAATTTCTTTGTACTTCTGGTTCTTTAAATTCTCCTGTAAATATAATTTTATCACCATATTCTAATTTATTTTTTTTGTTGTTTATTGATAGTTTTAAATGTGTTGTATTGTATTTTCTATTTGAATCTATAGCGTTTATTTTTATTATATATTCATCTTTATATTCTTTTTGTTTTACATTACTTATAACTATTGCTTCAACTTTTATTTTTTCTGGTATGTTTTTATATTTTGTTTTAAAGGATTTTTCAAGAATACAAATATATGTGAAACTTATTGTAAATGTTATTAATATTAGAATTAATCTTTTATTTGGAATTAATATTTTTATATATTTATTTAATTTTCTAACTTTTTTTATTTTTCTAATTAGTATTATTGCAATTATTAATAAAATTAAAGGGACTATATTTTTTATATATAGCCCCCATATTATCCCTAATATATATGCAATCATTATTATAAATATTGCCATATTTTTTCTCCTTTTTTATTCTTAGCTTCCGCATTGCTACTATTGTACTAATCTTCTTGCTGTTTCATATCTTTTTAAGTAGCTACCTGATGTTAGTGTTGATATTTTTACACAGTAGCCTGTTCCTGATGATGCATGTATGAAATTTCCATCTCCTATATATATTCCACAATGTCCTATTCCATTTCCAGTTTCATAGTCTGTGAAAAACACTAAGTCTCCTAGTTGTAAATTTTCTTTTGCTACGTATGTTCCTACTTTTGACTGTGCTGTTGCTGAATGACTTAATTTTACACCAAAATTTTTAAATACATACATTGTAAAACCTGAGCAGTCAAATTTGTTTGGTCCAGAAGCCCCATATTCATATTTACAACCTAAATATTTTTTTGCATATTCTACTATTTGATTTCCTTTTGATGTTTGCACTTGTGTATTATTTTGAGTGTTATTTGCCTGATTTACGTTTTTATTTTCTTCCCTTACTACTTCTCCCCTTGATGTTGTATTTACTTGTTTGTCAGATAATAGTCTTTTTGCAATATATCCTGTCTTTCCATCTACTTCTACTTTGTACCAATCTCCATTTTCTGCTGTAACTTTCACTGTTGCATTTAGTATTAATGAGTCTACAACTTCTGTATCAGTGCTTGGTCCTTTTCTTACATATATTGAAGATGTATTTACATACATTATTTTATTTGTTATTTTTGTATCTGTAGAAGTAGGTGTTTCTGTTTCTGCAGTAGTTGTATTATTTGAATTGTTTTCTTCTGGTGTTATATCATCTGGAACTACTGAAGAATTTATTAAAAGTTTTTCTCTAATCCATCCCATAACTTCACTGGTTTCTACATAATACCACCCATTTGTTTTAGCTATAACTGTAACTTTTGAGTCCTTTTTAATATTTTGAATTGTTGTTGCATTTATTAATGGTAATATGTATATATTAGTATCGTTTAAGACTTTCATTTGTTCGTTAGCTGGTAATTCTTCATTATTAGGCTTCTGCGTTTGTTCTATTTCCTGTGTTGTTGGTGATTCAGTTTCTGGTTTTGTTGTATGTTCTTCACCCTTTTTCTCTTCTATAGGCACTTCTTGAGTTTGTTCTAATTTCACATAGTCTTTATGAACATACCCTGTCATTCCTTTTACTTTTACTTTATACCAATCTCCAGTTTCTTCTATATATTCTAATTTATCTCCATTATTTAATAATTCAAGTGTTATAGAATCTGTTGATGCTTCTTTTCTTAGCTTTAGTGTATCTGTATTTACTGTTACAGTTTTAGCAAAAATACTTGAGTTTGTTACACATAGGAATGCTATAATTATTGTTAAAACTATTAGTACATTTTTTACTAATTTCATAAAATATTTTCTCTCCTTCTAAAGATATTTTATTGCTTTCTCAGTATATACTTTATTTCCGTAAAAGTCAACAAATTTTGCAATATAAATAACATAAAAATGCACTTTTGCAAAGTGCATTTTTATGTTATTTATTTTCTTACTTTTCACTCTTAGCTTTTAGTTATAGCTTTAGCTTCTATATTCCTAATAATTTTACTTCAACATCAACTAATTTATATTTGTTACTTTCTGGATCTTTTTTGAATTCTACTAGTGTTTTTGCTAGTGTTTCTTCGTTTTGTCTTAGGTCTGTTGAGAAATATAGTTTTAGTTGTGGTATTTCTACTTTGTTCACTACTATTGCTTTGAATGTTTCTGCCATGTGTTTTTCGTCTTCACATATAAATATTAACTGTGGCATTGACATGAAACCTGAATCTGCTGGTACAAAATTTCCATAAAAGTCTTGATATAATTTCATTTTATCTACCATCTTTTTCTCCCAGTCATCTTCTCTTCTTACTACTTCAAATAAGAATTGTATTGCTTTTCCGTTTTTTGTAAGTTTTACACTTCCACCTGTCGCTTTAAATACTTTTCCAGCCATTTTTGCATTTATTGCTGGCTTTGGTACATATGAGTCAAATGCTTTTACTTTTCTTAAGTATGCTATTATTGTTTGGTTTCCTGCTAATCTTTTCTTTATCATAGGAACTGGTTTTGTATTATCTGTTGGTTGCCATTTACAGTCTACACCTCTTGAATTTAGTAGGTATTTTCCCATTTTTTCTAAACAGTAAATTCTGTATATTCCTTTTCCTTCTTCTGAACTGAAGTAATATCTTGTTAATATTTTAGATTTTACTAATTGTTCTAATTTATTATTTAGTTTATCTTGTGAACCTACTTCTACACCTTTCCATTCTAGTAATTGCATAATTTGTCTTGATGTCATAAATTCAAATTCATTTACTAATTCTAATATTTTGAAATGTAAATCATTAATATGCCCTATGTTTATTTTATGAATGATTTGATTCATTGAAACATATCCATCTTTTCCATCAAATACTTTAATTTCTCCTTCTCTTATTGCAAATGGTGATACCACCGCTTTAATTTCGTTATCTTTTACCATTTTTTAATCCTCCTTTAAGATATTAATCTTTAAATTTTATACTATAATAAGTTTTACTTTGTGCTTTTCTGGTATAATTTTCTTTATATAAACATCTACTGGTTTTCCATATTCCATTCCATCTTTATATTCTGCAAGCCCTACTAAATTAGGTGCAAGTTCAATGAATATACCATTATTGCACTTTTCTGTCTCTCTTATGATACCTTTAACTGTAACTCCTTCTTTAAAGTTTTGGGCATTTTCTTCCCAGCTTCCTAATAGTTCTTTATATGAAAGAGTTATTCTTTTTAGGTCTCTATCTATATATTTTACCACAACTTTTACATTTTGTCCAATTTTTAGTCTTTCTTCTGGTGATTTTATTCTTGCAACTGATAAATCTTCTATATGAATTAGCCCTGTATCTCCTTGTTCTAGCTCTACAAAAGCTCCATAATTTTTTATTCCTGTAACTGTTCCATTTATTATTTGTCCTTCTTTTAAACTATCTCCATTCCAAAATTTTTTATATTGATTTTTAGAAAGATTTTTTCTATCTTCAGAATTTAAATTTTTGACTTCAATACCATATTTCAATTTTTATTTCTCCTTCTTCTTTTGTTTAGTTACATTATATAAATAAAAAAATTTATTGTAAATAGTTTTAAACATTTTTTGTAAAGTGTTTACATTCTTTTTTTGTGTATAATAGCAATAGCAATATGATGTTTCTATCATAAGCCTTACCTCTTTGTTGGAGGTAAACCACATCTGCTTATTCTCATTTCCTATGACTTGTCTATATAATAAAATTACTTTGAATTCAATCGAACATTGTAAATTATGCACATAATTTATTGACATTTTTCGACTTTTATCATATTATGAAATTAGAATTTTTGATAGAAAAGGAGATTAATATGTTAAAGGAATTTAAAGAATTTGCTACAAAAGGAAATATTATGGATATGGCAATAGGTGTTATTATTGGTGGTGCTTTTCAAAAAATAGTTACATCTTTAGTTAATGATATTATTATGCCTGCTATTGCAATTTTTACTGGTAAAGTTGATTTTTCTGATTTGGTATTAACAATAGGAACATCTTCTATTAAATATGGTGCTTTTATTACTACTATTGTTGATTTTTTAATTATAGCATTTTCTATTTTTATAGCTATAAAATCTTTTAATAAATTAAATAGCAAAACAAAAGAAAATTTAGAAAAAATGGCTGAAAATAATAAGTATTTGAAGAAATCTAAAAAGAAATGTTCTAAAAATAAAAAAGAAGAAGATATCAAAGAAGTAGTAGAAAACCCTACAACAAAGATATGTCCTTTCTGTTTTTCAGAAATAAACTATAAAGCTACAAAATGCTCTCATTGCACCTCTGATTTAATTGGAGATAATGAATAATTATAACTATTATAAATAAAAAACACCATTTTGGTGTTTTTACTTTTTTATTATGCTGTTTTTAATTCTAATCGTAATTTATCAGCTATCATTGCTATAAATTCACTATTTGTTGGCTTACCTTTTGCTGCTGATACTGTATATCCAAATATACTTTCAACAGTGTCTGTTTGACCTCTTCCCCATGCTACTTCTATTGCATGACGTATTGCTCTTTCTACTCTTGAAGGTGTTGTTCCGTATTTCTTTGCTATATCTGGATATAATTGTTTTGTTATTTGATTTATAACATCTATATCATTTACTACCATCATTATAGCTTCTCTTAAATATTGATATCCTTTTATATGTGCTGGAACTCCTACTTCATGTATTACATTAGTAACTAATGCTTCTAGGTTTTCCTCATTTTTCTTACTTTCTGGTGCTAATTCTATGTATGATGATTTTATTTCTCTGGTTGCAAATCCTCCTCTTACTGTTCCTGGTTGATAGAATTTTAACTCTCTCATTCTTTTTATTAATAAATTAATATCAAATGGCTTAACTACATAGTATTCTGCCCCTAAATTTATTGCCTTTTGTGTTATTTTGTCTTGTCCAACAGCTGAAAGCATTATACACATTGGCATTTTTGATATTTGCATTGTTTGTAATGTTTCTAACACGCCTAAACCATCTAAATGTGGCATAATTACATCTAATATTGCTATATCAGGCTCTTTTTGTTTTATTAGTTCACATGCTTCTTCACCATCTCTAGCTACTCCTAGAACCTCTATATCTTCTTCCTTTTGTAAATAGCCTGTTAATGTATTTACAAAGTCCATATTGTCATCTGCAATTATAACTTTAATTTTGCTACCCACTTTTCTTCCTCCTTCGTTTCCAAATATTGTAAATTTCCTTTACAAGTGAGATTATATTATTAATAGAAGATTTTTGCAATAGTTTTCTGGAATTTTTTTCAATTTTTTACCATATTTTTCCAAAGATATTATTTTTTGTTCTTATTCTTGACTTTTTTCAGTATTTGATTATTTTTTATTTTATTATTTGTATATATTAATTTCTATTTTTCTAATTTTCTTCTTATATTTTTCTCTT
>CATLFA010000017.1 GCA_949927585.1 uncultured Clostridiaceae bacterium | reverse complement strand
AGAACGATTAGTTCTTTCTAATCCTGCAGAGGTTAAGATTACTCTATTACAGGATGAATATAAAAAAATTTCTCACAATGTAGTAGCTACTATTCCTGGAGGAACTAAAAAGCAGGAGGTTATATGAATAAGGAATTAATTGAGAAGTTAAGAGATAAAATAGCAGAATATCAGGGACAAGATGTTTTTGTTAAGTTAGAAAATTCAATACAATTTTACACAACAATATGTAATGCACAAATAATCATCAGCGACCAAAAATTAGTCATTTCAGACCAAAAGAAACAGGATTTTATAGTTGAATTGTTTTATATAGAAGATGTTAAAATTGAGGGAAATTCAATATATTTACAGCTTTCAAATGATTTAAACATCATACTAGATTATTAATAAATAAAAAATAGAACTAATTTACTTATATATAGTAAGTTAGTTCTATTAGTTTACTTCATTAATAAAATCTTTTAACATTTCGTCCATTGTTACATCGAATACTTTACATAGGGCATAAAATTCATATTCTTTTACTACTCTTTTCCCTTTTTCAATGTGTTGTAATGATGATTTTCTTATATCAACACCTGTATTGAGCATTATTTCATCAGATAATTTTGTTAAAGACCAATCTCTCGCCTCTCTAAATTGTCGAACTTTATCGCCTATAATATTTAATTTACCATTTTCAAACTTTATAATCTTATTCATAAAATTAGTATTCCCTTTATTCCTATTTTTATTGATTTTACAACAAGATTATGCTATACTCGATTTACACGTCAATCGACATTCAAAATAAGGGAGTATATGTAAAAATGGAGAAACAAGTGGCAATTAACATACTTGAAGATGTTATGCAATCTTTAATTGGGGATAATGCTAAACATAAAGGATTATCTACAGTAAATCAATATATTAAAGGGTTGGAAATATCAACAAATGAAAAGATACAAACACTTATACATAAGCAGACAGAATATCATCAGAAGTATGGGGAAAATCACAAAAGAACTCTAAAATTAAATAAAAAAATAGATGAAGAATTAAGGAAAATATATAACGGATAATATTATTCTACATCTTCATCATCAACTATTGTAAGCAATTCATCGAAAGAACAATTTAATGCTCTACAAAATCCCTCTAGGTACTTATAACTTATACACTTTTTCTTTTTACCTTTTATAGCTTTATTTAGGTTATACAGTGATATATCTAACTCATCACATAGCCACGATTTTGTTTTATTTTGTTGTTTTAGGAGTTTTTCTACATTAATTATTATCATATTATCGCCTCTTTTACTTGATATAGGTATATTTTACAACATAGCTTTTCTAGGTGGTAGCACTTGCAAGTGTTATTGAAAAATGATAAAATGTAGAAAATTGCAGATAAAGGAAGTTTAATAATGGAAAATGTAATAATGCTAGACATACTAAAGAGGATTAAGATGTTTCTGTTAGATGATTCAGTAGATTTGGCAAAAGAACTGGCACAATTAGAGTTGGATAACCTAAAAGGGATTACAGAAAAGAGATGTAAAAACACAAAATATTACTTCTATGATTGGTATTGCAAATATTGTAATAATAAAAATTGTGCAAGTAATAAGAAAATAATGTAGGTATTAAGTTTTAAAAAATAAAAATTATAAAGTTTTTGGGGGTGGAAAATGTGAAAGAATTTTTTGGTAGTCTAAAGAAAACAGCAATGTTAGGATTAATAAGTAGTATATTAATGATGATTTATATAATTATGCAGATGAGTTCAAGGACACAAGGATTTTTAGTGAATATTCTAAATGCTATTCAATTACTTCCTATGCTAATTGGTTTTATTGTATATTTTTCAATAGTTACATTAAGAATGTCTAAAGAGAACATAAGTTTAAAAATAGGAAACAATATTTTACTAATATGTTTAGTAATTACATTAGTTGCTGTAATAATAATAACTATTATTTATTATGGATTTTCTATAATAAGTATTCTAAACATAATAATAAGGTCAATTACGATTATATTTATATACAATGTAACGTTAAAAAAATCTACAAAAGTAAGTTGGATATGGTTTGCTTTATCAATAGTTTATCTAGTAGTTATAGATATAATAAATATCATTAATATTTGGAGAGCTAATAATTATCTATTAAACTTATATCCAACATCTGAAACAATAACTATATTAATATTAAAAACTATTTCTTGTGTCAGTTACATTGGAATAATACCATATTTTATTAACTATTATAACATAGTAAAGGAGGGTAAAATTAATGGCAAGTAATGAGGAATTAAGGGCAGTTGGACTATTAGACAATGAAGAAAAGTATTGCTTTGGGTGTACTAAAGAATTGACAATAAATGAAATTGGCAAATATAAGGGATATTGCAAAAATTGTTATGATGAAAGATATAATGCTAAAGAGAAAATAGAAGTTAATAATACTATATCAAATAATGAAATAGAAAAACATAAAATATATGACATTAGAAAGATTGTTGCAATAGTTGGAGTATGTGGATTTATAGGTTTTAGCATATTACCTTTCATAAGTATAGAACTTATATGGTTATTTCTTTTAGGATTAATAAGCACTCCTATAGCAATGGCAATAACATCATCAAATTTAAAACAGAAAAATAAAGAAACCTATTTTTACAGATATAAAGAATTTATTAAACAAAATAAGTTGGTAAATTGTGAAAGTGTATCATATAGAAATATTGTCGGAATCGACATAGATGTAAAAAATAAATTATTAGGTACATATAGTTATTATCAAAGTGAATCAAATATTTTAAAATTTGAAGAAATACTTGATTTTGAAATATTTGAGAATGGAAATAGTGTTATTTCTAGTAGGTCAGGAAGTGCTGTTGTAGGTGGTTTGTTATTTGGTGGATTAGGAGCAGTTGCAGGAGCAAGTGGCTCACGAACAATCAATGATTATTGCAGTACATTAAAATTGAATATATATACAAATAAAGTACAGAATAGTGTCATTACACTAGATTTTTTAGACGGTAGTATTTCAAAAAATGATATTGCATACGAAGAATTAAAAGACATTATTAATAAAGTAATCGGATTTTTGAAAATTGCTAGAGAAGATACTAGACAAAAAGAGAGAAAAGAAGACAAAAATGTTATTATAGAGAATGTTGAAGAATTAAAGTCAAACAATAGTAATCTAAGTAGTTTAAAAGAACTAGCAGAACTAAAAGAACAAGGAATAATCACAGAAAAAGAATTTGAAGAAAGTAAAAGAAAAATATTATCAAAAATATAGGAGGTGGAAAATTATGTTAATAATATTAGCAATAGTTTTTGTAGTAATTATAGCAGGTATAGTTGTATATTTTGCAAATACAAAAGGAAAAGAGCCTAAAAATGAACAAAAATATAATGGAAGATAAAAAGAGATGATACAAGAAAAAATTGAAAATAAAAGAAGAAAGAAGATTTTAACTAAGATTTAACGTAAGAGGGAATTGTCCCCTCTTTTTCTTTTTAACCATTTCATAGTAAGCCCATATAACGATTTTAATTTTTAAGACATATACTTTTATATCTTAATCGCAAACTTTTGTTCAAAGGTAGCCTCGTGCGTGTGAGGACTACATATAAAGTGGTTATCATCTATCAATAAAATCAATCTTTTAATAATATATATAGTTTATATTGGATTCAAAATTTATCTCATAAATAGTCGCTACGCACTCGTCAATACCTCTATTATGTAATTTTAAGAG
This sequence comes from uncultured Clostridiaceae bacterium, assembly GCA_949927585.1. GTDB lineage: Bacteria > Bacillota > Clostridia > TANB77 > CAG-508 > UMGS1663. The sequence goes on along the minus strand of CATLFA010000017.1, from coordinate 31,341 downwards.
TTAGACATATAAGATGTCATCTTCAAAATTAAATCGTCTTAAATTTGATGATATGAAACAGAAATTTATTAGAATCTTTTTAAATGGCTCTATTTTGTGTTTTAGGTCTTAGATGAATAATGTGTTGTGTTTAATGCTTTAATAATTGTGGGACTATGTTTCGAGTGCTTGAGGGTTATATAAAAAGCCCTTAACGAATATTACATCTTATGATACTTTGATTTGGAAAAATAAATCAAATTTTTAATATAATTGCTTGAATCCTAAAAGTAGATGTTGTATAATAATAAACATAGTTTTCTAATTTTTGATAAATATAAAATAGATAGAATAAAAAATTAATTTGTGTGTGACAAAAATGTGACAAAATAACTTCGCAAATGGATTACAATGTACTATTTAAGCTAATTATAGAGGTTAGTCTACCTGACTACAGCCTCCAATAAAAAAACGAGAAAACGTTGAAATATCAATGTTTTCTCGTTTTTTATGTGTTTTTATACTAAAAATAAAAATCTAGTATTTTCAAGCGTTCCAGAGATTAGAAAACTAAAAATTAAAACTAGATGTTATAAAATTGTTATAAAAACAAATTGCGTATGTTAAAAAATGTTATAAAATCTAGTTTATTGAAATTTTTAAACTATGAATAAAATGACTTAATGAATTTGTAGATTTATGATACAATGTATTGCCTGATTTTAAAATATTTTATAATTTTTGGAATGTTTGCTTGAATTAATTATCAATATAGTGTATAGTGAATAACGATAGAGATGAGATAAAAGTAGATGTTGGTGTTACCTTTAGTCCTCAACTTTAGTTGAGAGATTGGAGGTGGTGTTTATATGTTAGATTTTCTAATGTTCTTAATAATAGGATTTATGATTTCAATAACAATAAACGTTGCCTTATTAAGTGCTGCATACATAATACTATCTAATAGGGAACAATAAAAAATACACCACATACGCTTTCGCAGAGCTAGTGGTGTAATTCAATTATATTGGGTAACACAACATTATCTGTGTTCTCATTTTCTATCTTTATTATACACAGAATTTTAATAAATGTCAATGTGATTTTGAAAAACGTCTTATTATGTGTTATATAAAATTAAATCAAATGTTATAAAATTGTTATAAAAAATGGGTAATAAATTTTGAAAGCTAGCTGTTAAGCTACATTTGAGGTCTGTCTTGCTGACTACAGCCTCCAAAGGAAAGTGTGCAAGCATTGATAAATCAAGGTTTGCACACTTTTTGCGTTTTTTGAAGTTAAAAAATGAATATAGCATTTTCAGTACTTTCAGAGCTTAAATTTTCTAATTTTTCTAAAATGAACTTAACACAAACTTAACATTTGAGCTTTTTTATACTTAACATATAAAGAACTAAAAGAATACTATCAAAGTTTACTTACTATAATAACTTTTTATTAAATAATTCTTTAATCCGTCAAAATGTATTATTTTAAAATTTCTATCAGGTGATTCTATATTTAATTCCATTATTTTTGATGTTACCATAATATGTTCTATTGTATAAGAAGTATCAGCTTTACAAAATGTAGTAAAATCACCTAAATTTTCATTTTCAATTCTAATTCTTTTTTCAAATTTTTCAATATATCCTTTTTTACTTTTAACGAATTTTTTTAAATCATTAGATAGTCTGGATTCTGTCAATGATGTTGATATAAATTTTGCTTCAACATCAAATATAATATGTTTATCACAATCTACAATTATGATATCCCATTCATTATCATCAATATTCTTTCTTCCAAAAATATCCTTTGTTTTTCTATTTGTAAATACTGTTCGGTTTTGAATTATACTTTCAAATGTTCTTAACACATCTATTTCAAATAGTTTTGATATATTCTCAATGATTTTATTTACTTCTACTAAAATATTGTCTTTTTCCTTACATATATATGGAACTAACCCTATAGAATGTACATTATTCCAATAATTTTCAGAATTTATAATAAAGCCTTTTATTATTATATAATAATCTCTCCCTATATCTACTATCGGGACAGTATCTAATCTATATTTTCCACTATTCTTATATAATTCTCTTTCATTAACATCAATGTTATATTTGGTTAAAACGCATTCTTTATGAAAAAGTTTTAAATCAATATCTTTATATGTATCTAGTAATATGGAATCAAATTGTTCTTTTAAAATTTTGCTTTTTACTAAGTTCTTTTCAGTAGAACTATTAATTAATGTACTCATTAAATTACAATAATTTTGAAACGATATTCCTTTTTCTATAAGAAATGCATTATTAAAACCTTTATTTTCTTTTTTATGTATTCCAGAATCATAATTAGCATATGAATTATTTTTATTAGTGCTATTGTTCATATTATATACTACTGTACTTATTGAATCGATATCATTAGGAAATACTTGGAAGGTAGAAATTCCATTTTCATAATTTTTAGAAAATTCGTTTCTAGAATTATAAAATGTAAAAATTGAATAATAATATAGTAATATTATGAATCTCTTATAATAAAGATTTCTAATATTAAAGCATATTTTTCTATTATCTTTTATAATTGCTGTTTCTATCATAGACTTTATTTTTCTTCCCATTAGGTCTGCAACAGAACAAGGATACGTTATTTCTCTTAATATATCTTCATCTGTAATATTTTCTAATTTTAAATTAGAATTCATAATTCTTATTTCTTCTAATTTTGAATATATAGAACCAAAAAACAATATTATTTGTTCACAACTATATTTTTTATATAATTTATTAGTAAAAAATTCAAAAACCTTTAATATTTTTTTGAATTTTTGATGAATAATTTCTTGATTATCTATATCATTAAATCCAAAAAAGTAATGATTATTAAATAATATAAAATCTTTACTTAATCCTAATGAAATTAGAACATTTTCACAATATTGAAAGTTTGTATCATTAATATTTATATTTTTCAAATTAAAAAGTTTATCATTATTTATTAAATTTTCCATTAATTACTCCGTAATTTATATTTTAATTAAAATAATTGTGTATCTGCTTGTATTTTCTTAAAAAATGTTATATAGTATTATTTATAGAAAATGAGATAAGTAGTTGTGTTGCCACTTTACTAGATAGCTTGCTATCAGAAAGTGAGGTGGTGTTTATGAGTTTTATATTGTACTTATTAATTACCTTAATGGTATCGTTGACCATAAACGTAGCCTTATTGACGATTATATACATACAATATGTTAATAGAATTTTAGATAAGGAATAAAAATAACAACACATTCTACTTTTTGACCGAAGGGAATGTGTTGTTATTGCTATATAGTGGTAACCATATTGCTATGGTTTCTCATTTTCTATTCTTATTATACACAGATTTATTAATTTTGTCAAATGTGAAAATTATATGAGGTAACATCATAAAAAATATTATTGGCAAAATGAACTTAAAACAAACTTAACACTTTAATTTTTAAGCTAAAGAAGTCAGTAATATCAAGCTGTTAAATAGTTAACTCGTCTGACTGTCGCCTCCAGAGGAAAACCGAGAAAACGTTGAAGTATCAATGTTTTCTCGTCTTTTTGTTATTTTTGATTTAAAAATAAGAATGCAATGTTTTTAGTACTTTCAAGGTTTGAAGATTGAATTAATTATTCCTTTTCTATTAAAAATGTGTAAAAAAATAATTCCTCAAACTCCCACACCCCTAAATAAATTCACATAAAACCTTGAAATTGTAAGCAAAATGTAATATAATTAAAATATATGGCTTATATAAGATATACCTTTTAAGAAATAAGCTTCCCTAAAGCGTTTTTAGGGGTATAAAAAAAGCATAAAAAAACCGGAAAATATTGCTATTGACATATATTTTAAAACTTATTAAAATATATTATATATAAATACGCCAAAATAAAATTAAAGGATGGTAGGATAATGAAAATAAGAAAAGGAATTTTAAGTGTTTTAATTACTATTTTAGTAATTATAATTTTAAACATAACTTCAACAACAGTTAGAGCATTAACTGTTGCTCCAATGTACTTAGGTATAGAAGAGTATCGTGCATCAGGATATGCATATCAAGCGATAGAAAAGAAGATGTGGAAAATAGCAACATATGAAGATAATACTAGTGAAGCTATGAAAAATCCAGATATGAGTAAAACAATATATTGTATTAAAGCAGGACCAGGTTTTGGGTCAACTGACATGGGAGGTTCATATGTAGGTCAAGTAAAAGTACAACCATATACTCAAAAGTTTGACCTTAAAGATATAAACTCTAAAACAAACCCTATAACAGGTAATTACTTAAATTCTATTCCTAGTGGAGAAAATTATAATTCTCTTATATGGGTATTAGAACACTGTTACGTACCAGGTCTTGAGACAAGTGAAAAATATAAAAAAGAATTAATTTCAGAAGCATTAAAAGGTACAGATCTTCCAACAAATATAAATATAAGTGATGATGAAATAGATATAGCACAACAATTAGCAATTTGGTTCTTTACAAATAGTGAAGAAGATGATGAATATCATGTTACAGAGAGAACTTTTGCGCTTAATGTAAAAGACAAAAGAGATGCTAGCTATATGTATATAGGTGACAAATTTAATGATGGTAGTGATAGAAATGATGTTGCAATAGCAATATTTGACTATTTAGTAGAAGGTGGTTTAGCAAATAAAAATACAGTTCCAACTAAAACAAATACTGAAAACCCAATAACTCTAAATTCATCAAATGCAAACATAGAATTAAAAGATGGTAATTACATATTAGGTCCATATACTATAACAGAAAAATCGACTAATATTGAATATAAACTTTCAGCAACACTAAAAAATGGAGAGTCAGATGTTAATTATAAAATTGTAAATGGTAGTGGAACACAAATTACATTAGAAGAAGCAGTAGGTGGAGAATTTTATATATCTATTGCAAAAGATTTATATGTTTCAGGTTTGAAATTTAAAGTAATAGCAACTACATATGAAACAACACTAACATATTGGTCAGTAGCAAATGCACCAACAACAGATCAACCAGTTGTTGAAATAACAAGACAAAAGAAAGAATACCCAGTAGAAGTAGTAACCCCAAATATACCAGAAGAAAAACTATTTGATTTAGCATTAAGAAAATTCATAACAAAAATAGGAACAACAGCCATAACAGATAGAGTACCAGATGTAACAAGCACAAACCTACAAACTTTAAATAATGGAAAATGGACAGTAGAAAAACCACATAAGAAGAACCCATTAACAGTAAATAAAGGAGACATAATAGAATATACAATAAGAATATACAATGAAGGTGAATTAGATGGGTATGCGCTTCAAATAACAGACCACTTACCAGAAGGACTAGAATATATAGAAGATAGTACATTAAATCAAGAAAATGGATGGATACCATCAAATGATAAAAAGACAATAACAACTAGCAAATTAAGTACAACTCTATTAAAAGCATTTGAAGGAGGAGAAATCTCCTTTGCAGATGTAAAAATAGAATGTAAAGTAGTAGCAGATGTAACAACTTTTGACCAAATTCTAAAAAACGTAGCACAAATAACAGATCATATAGATATAAATGGAAATAAAACAGATAGGGATTCACAGCCAAACAACTTAACAGAAAATGAAATAAAAAATTATAACCCAGGAACATCAACTTTAGGTTGGGGTTACCAAGATGATGATGACTATGAAGACTTATTATTACCAGGAAAGTATTTTGACCTATCTTTAAGAAAATTCATAAAATCTGTAAAAGGTAATGAATTAGTAGATGCAAAGGGAAAATACATAAAAGAACCAATAGTAGATGTTACAAACTTAAAATCAGGAACTTCAACAACAGCAACTTATAAACATCAAAAAGCACCAGTAGGAGTTTCAGTAGGAGATGAAGTAATATATACAATTAGAGTATATAACGAAGGTGAAATAGACGGATACGTAACAGAAATTACAGACTATTTACCACCAGAATTAGAATATGTAAATGATGAATTTAATGCACAATATGGTTGGAAAGCTGATGGTAGAGTTATAAAAACAGATATTACATCACCAAATAGTACTAGTTCAGCCAATAGAGATATAATATATGCAAATAGAGCAGGAGGAGTTTTGCTAAAAGCATATGAAGGTGGAAACGAACTAAATTACATAGATGTACAAATAAAATGTAAAGTAAAATCAGTACAAAACTTAAACACAGTAATAACAAATATAGCAGAAATAACAGGTTTTACAGATAATAATGGAAACGCTGTTATAGACAGAGACTCAACAGCAGATAGTTTAACAAAAGATAATTCAAAACCAGAAGACGACATACAATTAGATAACTTACCAGCTGATAGTGATTTACCAGACTATAAAGGAAATAGTTCAAATAAATCAGTATTAACAGATAGTGATTATCATTATAAAGGTCAACAAGATGATGACGATTTTGATAAATTAATATTAAAAGAATTTGATTTAGCATTAAGAAAATTTATAACAGGTGTAAATGAAACACCAGTTACAAATAGATATCCTGTATTTACTAATAATAAAGATTCAAATGGAAACTATATATATGAACATACAAAGGAACCAGTACAAGTAGAAACAACAGACATAGTAGAATATACAATAAGAATATTTAATGAAGGAAATATTGCAGGATATGCAAAAGAAATAATAGATGATATTCCAAATGGGTTAGAATTTATACCAGAAGAAGAAACTAACAAAGAATATAGATGGATAATGTATCGTGAAGTTAAAGAAAATGAACAAGTAGAGCCACAAAATATAAAAGTATTCAATGGCAAAAACTATGTCATAACAGAAGATGAAAAACAAGCACAAATTATAGGAACAGATTATCTATCAAAAGAGCAAGAGATAGAGACAAGAAGAGATAATTTATTAGAGGAATTTGACACAAACACAATGTCATCGCCAAAATATAAAGATGTAAAAGCTGTATTTAAAGTTATAGCTCCAAATTCATATGAAGGAATAATAACAAATACCGCAGAAATAGCAGATGATTCAGATGAAAGTGGAAATCCAATAACAGATAGAGATTCTATACCAAACAACAATAATGAAAAAGAAGACGACATAGATGTTGAACATATCAAATTAATATACTTTGACTTAGCATTAAGAAAATTTATAACAGCAGTAGATGAGCAAAAGGTAACAAACAGATATCCTGTATTTAGTATAGATGAAGAAGGCAACTATATTTATACACATACAAAAGAGCCAGTAGACGTAGAAAATGGAAATATAGTAACATACACACTTCGTATATATAATGAAGGAACAAAAGCAGGATATGCAAAACAAGTAAAAGATGATTTGCCAGAAGGTTTAGAGTTCTTACCAGAAAACGAATTAAATAAAGAATATAGATGGTTAATGTTAGATAAAGAAGGAAATGTAACTGAAAACATTGAAGAAGCAGTTTCAATTTCAACAGATTATTTATCAAAAGAACAAGAAGCTAAAACAGGAAGAAACAATTTATTAAAACCATTTGATAAAGAAACGATGGAAGAACCAGACCACAGAGATATTAAAATAGCATTTAAAGTAACAGAGCCAAATACATCTGATAGAATACTAATAAATAAAGCACAAATAGCAGATGATGAAGACGAAAAAGGAAAAGACGTAATAGATAAAGACTCAACTCCAGATAAATGGATAGAAGGGGAAGACGACCAAGACATAGAAAAAGTAAAAGTAAAATATTTTGATTTAGCATTAAGAAAATGGGTAACCCAAGCTATAGTAATAGAAAATGGTAAAGAAACAATAACAAATACAGGTCACAAAGCAGAAGATGACCCTGAAGAGGTAGTAAAAGTAGAAATAGCTAAAAGTAAGTTAAACAAAGTAGTAGTCAAATTTAGATATAGCATAAGAGTTACAAACGAAGGCGAAATACCAGGATATGCAACAGAAATTTCAGACTATATACCAGAAGGACTAAAATTTGTAGCAACAGACAATAAAGATTGGCGAGAAGTAGATGGAAAAATAGTAACAAATGCATTAGCAAATACACTATTAAATCCAGGCGAAAGTGCAGAAGTAGAAGTATTACTAACATGGATAAATGGAAATAACAATATGGGACTAAAAGTAAATGTAGCAGAAATAAGTGAAGACAAAAATGATAGTGATACACCAGATATAGACTCTACTCCGAATAATAAAAAACCAGGAGAAGACGATATAGATGATGCACCAGTAATACTAGCTACAAAAACAGGAGAATTGATTAATACAGAATATATAATACTTACAACAGTAACATTAACAATATTATCAGCAGGAGTTATATTAATTAAAAAATATGTATTATAATAAAAATTAAAAGCTAGAGGTTAGAAAACTAATCTCTAGCTTTTATACACTATAAGCTAAAGAGTAATAATTTAAAAATGAATTAAGCGTTATTTTAATTTTATTACTTAAGCTCTTGTATTTTGCACTATTTTGCGATAAAATAAATAAAACTTTTGAAAGAAAATAAACAATATAATGTATAAACAGAAAAATATATCACAAATTGTAGAAAACTTTTTTAATTTCATACTTAATTACGACAAAAAATTAAAAAAGACTGTATTAAAATAACAAAAGAAAAAATCAAAAGATTAAAAAAGTATGAGGTGATAGAGATGTTTCAAAACTTAGAAAGGAATTTTGAGGAAAATCAAAATGACTATGAGGAAATAAACAAAAGTGAAACAATAAAAGAACTGATAAAGAAATCTTTTACAAAACAAAAGATTTTACTATATATAATATCCTTTATGGTATCATTGGTTTCATTTTCAGTAAATAAAGACTTAGCACCATTTGGAATAGCAATATTTGCAGCAATACTTAGTAATACTATGCCAGTAGGTATACCATTTATTATTATAGGTATTTCAAACTTTATTTCATTTGGGGGGACAAGCACTTTAAATTATATATTAATAGCATTAATGTTACTATTTAGTGTACTAATAAAATCTCCCAAATACACTAACGAAAGTAATGAACAAAGAAAGTTAGGTTTAAGAGTATTATTATCATGTTTAATTATAAACATTACAAAATTAATTTTTGAACAAGAAATAGTAGTATATGATATTTTAGTAGCTATAATGAATAGTATATGTGTATTTATATTTTATAAAATATTTGCAAATGCAATACCAGTAATTAATAAAATAGGAAGAGGTAATGTATATGCAGTAGAAGAAGTAATGGGGGCAAGCCTTCTTATTGCAATAGCAGTATCAAGTATAGGTAATTTTGCTATTTTTGGATATTCTGTAAAAAATATATTATGCATATTAATAGTTTTAGTAATGGGTTGGAAAAATGGAATACTTGTAGGAGCAACAGCAGGTATAACAGTAGGTACAGTGCTAGGAGTGATAGGAGCAGGTGAAGTAGAAATGGTAGCTTCATATGCACTTTCAGGAATGATAGCAGGAATATTTAGTAAATTCGGGAAAATAGGAGTAATAATAGGTTTTGTATTAGGAAATATTGCATTAACATATATAGCAAATGGAAATACAATAGAAGTAATAAAATTTCAAGAAATATTAATAGCAGCACTAGGACTACTTGCAGTTCCAAAGAAAGTAAAAATAAATATAGAAGATATAGTAAGTGAAGTAAAATTACTTCCAGAAACAACAGGAAGAAATTTAGAAGAAAATAAAGATACAATATATAAATTAGGAGCAATGTCAGAAACTTTATCACAAATAGCAAGAAGTTATAAAGAAGCGGCAGCAACAATAGTAGATGAAGAAGAGCTAAAAGAGCAAGAAAAAGAAAACTTTAAAATATTTGAAAAAGAGCTTCAAAATAATATAGAAAATATAGAAGATAATATTTTGTTTAATGATATATATTCACCAGAAGATAGCTTAATAGAAAATATATTTGATTTTCTAATTGAAAAAGAAATAATAGTAGAAAAAGATTTATTAGATATATTAGCAAAACATAACAATTATATTATTTTAAATAATGAAACAAAAGAAGATATATCTAAAATAGTAAAAGTAATTAACTATTCTTATAGAGTAAGTAAGTTGAATTTTATATGGAAAAAGAAATTAGACGAAAATAAAAAAGCAGTTTCTAGTCAACTAGAAGAAGTTTCAAAAGCAATTGGTAAGTTAGCTGAAAATATAGAAGTAAAAGAAGATGATGAGTACTCAGTAAAAAAAGAAGAGATACAAGTACTTTTAAAAGAAGTGGAGATAGATGTACTACAAATAAATATAAATTGTGAAGAGTCAGGAAGATTAAGATTAGACTTATACACAAATACATGTGAAAATGTGGAAAAACCAACTTGTAATATTAAAAAGATGACAAAAATAGTATCAAAAACTTTAGAGCAAAACATGATTTTACAAAAACAAGAATGTGGATTAAGGCTAAATAAAGATAAATGTTTATATACATTTATTTCACAAGATAAACAAATTCTTGAAATAGGAGTAGCAAAAGCCACAAAGGCAGATTCAATATCTTCAGGGGATAGTAGCATACAAACAAGGTTAGAAGATGGAAAATACTTAGTAGCAATAAGTGATGGTATGGGTTCAGGAAAAGAAGCTAGAAAAAGTAGTAATATGGCAATAGCAATGCTGAATAAACTATTATCATCAGGCTTTGATAAAGATACATCATTACGATTAATAAACTCAACACTAGGTGCAATAAATGAAGAAGATATGTATGCAACCTTAGATATAGCAATATTTGACTTATATGCTCAAAACCTAGAATTCATAAAAAATGGAGCATGTCCAACATTTGTGAAAAATAAAAGAAATGTACAAGTGTTAAAATCACTATCACTACCAACAGGAATACTAAATGATATAGACTTAGTAGTATATGATAAAGACCTAAGTCAAGGAGACATATTAGTAATGTGTAGTGATGGGATATTAGAATCATCAGAAGAATACACAAATAAAGAATTATGGCTTAAATTCTTATTAGAAGAAATAGAAACTGAAGATCCACAAAAAATAGCAGATATTATTTTGCAAGAAGCCATAGATAATAATTATGGAATACCAAAAGATGATATGACAGTAATAGTAACAAAAATAAAGAATGCCCGATAAAAGGACATTCTTTTTTGTTATTTTTCCCATTTCAATTTTGGTGTTTGTAAATATTCATTTGAGTAATTAGTATTAGACCAAAATTGGCTTTCTGCATCGCTAAAACCATTAACTACATAATATACTGTTGGGTTAGCTACTGTTCCAGTAACATTTGCACAAGCAGTAACTGTACCTGATTTAGCACCATAAATCTTACCAGAAAGATTTCCATTAGAAGAAACAGTAGCAAAGTTATATGAATAAGATAATATACATCCAGAACGAATTTGGCCTGCTACTCCTCCTACATATTGACCCCTACCAGTCATTATTACTGTTCCTAAATTATAGCAATTGCTAGCTTTTGAACTTGCACGTAATATAGAAACAACTCCACCGAACAAAACTATTTGTATCAGCATTCCTAGTAGTACCTGTTACTGTTCCAACATTATAACAATTGTATACTTCTATATAATTGTTATTAACTCCTCCTAACACTCCACCAACATAATATTTACATGTTATATTTCCTGTATTATAACAATATTCTAGTTTAGATGGAGTAGCCAAGCCTACAATTCCACCGCAATTATCCCTACCAGATACATTACCTTTATTATATGAGCCAATAATATTTACATTAGCACCATTGCCAATAATACCACTACAATAAGAATAACCATTTATACTTGCATTATTTCCACAGTTTTCTACTTTAGAAGTAACCATACAGCCAGCAATTCCTGCGACCATATTACCGCCTATAATACTATTAATGATGTTACCATTTTCATCTTTAATTCCATCTATCACTATTCCTGTAATAACTCCATCTACTACATAGCCAAATAGACCTTGATAACTATTTTGGGTATTAATATATAAATTACTGATAGTATGATTGTTTCCTTGAAAAGTTCCTTTAAACATATTAGTATTATTTGATGCATAATTTCCAATAGGTATCCAACTAACATCATTTGCAGTCGAACCATCAACTTTATAGCATATACTACTTAAATCTAAGTCATTCATTAGTCGTATTGTTCGTTCTTCATAAGTTGCTCCAATATTGACTCTATCACGAAATGCAACTAATTGTTCTACTGTGTATATATCAACATCTTCAGATATTTGTGTCACAGTTTGTGTTGCTACTTTATATTCATTTTTTTCATTTTTTACATAAATTGTATATGTTTTATTTTCTTTTACTTCTTTTATTATATTATACTTACCATCTATTTTTTCTGGTATTTCTAGTTCTTCTCCGTTAATTAATATATATGTTATTTCTTCAGCATAGGAAATTTCTATTGCTAAGGTAGCTTTTGTATAATCACTAAAATACGATACAGAAGGTGTAATTTCTATAGAGTCGTTTTGCATTCCTTCGCCTAAATAATCAGCTATTTTGGGAACTGTCCTATCAATTTTAAACTGATGTCTATCAACAATAACAATATCATCAATTACAATCATTTGCTTATTCCATAAATAATTATCAATATATTCATGCTCATTATACTCTGTGTTAATTTCTTTTTCTGCTCGTAAGTCTAATAATGCCAGTTCTAATTGTTCACGTGCTTGAGCTTCTTTTGTTTTAGTATATGAATCTTTAGCATAATTAAAAATACCATTCTTGCCTATTGCTAGACTAATAGCAATTCCTGCTAATATAATTAAAACTATAATTGTTATTATTAATGAAATTAATGTTATAGCTTTTTGTTTCTTCATTTGTTTCTTCTCCTTTATGTATATGAGTTATCATTAAAAATGATATCATATTAAAATTTATTGGTCAATATTATTTAATATATTATGTGTCTATTTTAGAAATTATATTAAAATAATTAATAAGTCTTAATTATATTCATAATTATGCCAAAAGTCTTGTAATTTTATATAAAATTATGATATAGTATAAATACAAATTCATAGTAAGGAGAAAAATTATGAGTCGTGGTAGAAGATATGATAATGAACCAAAGCTAAATATCAAAAAAGTAATATCAGTAGTAATTGCAATATTAGTAATTGCTATGTTTGTAATAGGTATAAATAAATTATTAAATAGTGACAATTCTATAAAAGAAAAAATGTTTCCAATAGGTTATTATACAATATACGAAAATGGAAAATGGGGAGTTATTGATACAAATCAAAAGATATTAATAGAGCCTACATATGATGAAATGATAATTATACCAGATAATACAAAACCTATATTTATATGTACTATAAATGTAAATTATGATACCAATACTTTTGAAACAAAAGTATTTAATGAAAAGAAGCAAGAATTATTTAAAAATTATAATAAAGTAGAAGTAATATATAATAATGACAAATCAAACAATTTATGGTATGAACAAAATATGTTAAAAGTGCAAAAAGATGGAAAATATGGCTTAATAAATTTAGAGGGAAAAGAAATCTTAGCTTGTTCATATGATGATATAAAAGCTATACCTGGAACAAAAAATGCAGTAATAACAATTAAAGAAGGAAAACAAGGTGTAGCCGACAATATAGGAAATATAATTATAGAAAACTCATATAATGAAATTAAATCTCTGACAAATAAATATGAAGATGGTTTTATAGTCAAAAATGATAAATATGGAGTAATAAGTGTAAACTCTACAATTGTATTAGAAGAAAAGTATGATGAGATAAGAAATGTATATGGAAACAATAATTATGTAGTAAAAGAAAATGGAAAATTAAAAATAGTCAATAAAGAAGCGAAAGAATATTTAGAAGATAGCTTTGAAGATATAAAACAGATAAATTCTAACAATGTAATCGTAAAAAAAGATAATAAATATGGAGTATACACACTCTCAGGAGACAAAAAAATTGATACCATATATGATGATTTAACATTTGCATATACAGATACATATATAGCTAAAAAAGACAATAAATATGGAATTATAACAATAGATAATGAAGAAAAATTGCCATTCAATTATGTACACATAGAATATATTACAAAGGCAGACTTTATAATGGCTCAAAAAGAAAATTCTGAAACAGATTTATATACTAGAGAAATTAACTTAAAAGCAACTGGAATTGTATCACAAATAAACACAGATAAAAACTATATAAAGCTAAGAGTAGGGGAAGATTATAAATATTATAACTTTAAATTAGAAGAAAAACAAAGCTCAGAAGTACTAACAGGTACATTATTCTTAAGTAAAAAAGATGGCAAATATGGATATGTAAATAATAAAGGAATTGTTGTAGTAGACTATATTTATGACGATGCAACAGAGCAAAATAAATATGGATATGCTGCAATAAAAAAAGATGGAAAATGGGGAGCAATTGACCAAGTAGGAAAAGTTATAGTAGAGCCAAAATATACATTAGAAAATAATTTAGTTATTGACTTTATAGGAACATACTATTTAGCGGAAGATATAAATGCAAATTATTATACAAAATAGAATTAGAAAGATTATTATAAAAAGAATAAATGTAGGGGCTTAATTGGTAAGGAATATTTAAGAGAATTTACCAAATTATGCCCTTAAAATATATGTATAATATTACTCTAAAAATTTGAATTAATTTAATTAAAGTAGAGTTTATAATAGCCTTTTATTCTAATAGGAGGAAAATATGAATATAACATGTGGAACAGATATAATAGAAGTAGAAAGAATAAAAAAAGCAGTAGAAAGATTAGGAGAAAAATTTTTAAATGAGGTATATACTAAAAATGAAATAGAATACTGTGAAAGTAAAAATATAAAAAGGTTCGAACACTATGCAGCAAGATTCGCAGCGAAGGAAGCAATATTTAAAGCTATATCTCCAATACTAAACAATAAATATGACTTAACATGGTTAGATATGGAAATACTAAATAATGAACAAGGAAGGCCATACATAACATTAAATAAACAAAAAATAGATATGAGAGTAGAAATTGATATTAGCCTATCACATATAAAAGATTATGCAATTGCTAATTGTATAGCAAAAATATGCGATAAAATGTAAAATAGTTCAATTCGAAGGTGTTTAATAATTGGATTTGTACCCTCTTAACTCAGTTCTAAGTACAATATAGTATGTTTCACTACATATTTAACTCAGAGTAAGCGTTCACGACCGCCTTAACAAAAATTCAATTAAAAAATAAGAAAATACCCTTTGTGCTATTTTGTAATTTTATAAATATTGCTATTCCATGAGAAGAATAAAGAAGGGAAAAAAAGAGGAAAAGATTATGGAATTTTTTGATTCACATTCACATTATAATGATGAAAAATTTAATGAAGATAGAGAAAAAATAATACAAGAAACATACAATTCAGGAGTCACAAAATTTATATGTGCAGGTTATGATATAGAGTCTTCAAAAGTAAGTTTGAAAATATCAAATGAGCATAGCTTTATATATTCAATAGTAGGAATATCACCTAATGATGTTCCAGAAAGTTTAAGTCAAGTTGATTTAATTATAGAAAAAATAGAAAATATAATAAAACAAGATAAAAGTAATAAAATAGTAGCGATAGGTGAAATTGGTTTAGATTATTATTGGAACAAAGAAAATAAAGAGATACAAAAAGAAGTTTTTATAAAACAAATAGAACTTGCCAATAAATATAATATGCCAATAGTAATTCATACTAGAGAAGCAGTAGATGATACTCTTAAAATTTTAAAAGAAAATAATGTAAATAATAAAGGCATTTTTCATTGTTGCCCATTAAATAGAGAACTTGTAAAACAAGGGTTAAATTTAGGTTTTTATATATCATTTGCAGGTCCAATAACTTTCAAAAATTCCAAAAATGCTGAAGAAATAGTAAATATAGTTCCAATAGACAGAATACTTATAGAAACTGATAGTCCATATTTGGCGCCAGAGCCTAAAAGGGGAACTAGAAATGATTGTAGAAATGTAAAATACACAGCAGCGAAAATAGCAGAATTTAAAGGAAAAACACTAGAAGAAATAGCAAATATCACATATAAAAATACAATGAGGATTTTTAAAATTTAATCATTTTTTTGTACAAGCAGAATATAATATAGTATAGGCTTGATCTTTAAAGCATAAAAGGTTTTAAAAATTATGTAAAATCAATCAAATCCCTTGTAGTTCAAGGGTTTTAAAAAAAAGTGAAAATTTGACAAGCTTATAATTTAATGTTATAATTTAATTGTTACATAAAAGGAGGTTAATTTTATGAACAAAAAGGACAACGCATCTGTATCCTTAAGAAAAATATTAGGTATATGCTTAATATTTATATTTATAATGGGTATTGGTGTAATGGCTACAAATGCCAAGTTTGTAAATGTAAAAATAATACTTTCAAGCAATTATGAAATGACAGTATTAACAGCCAAAACGAAAGTAGCAGATATATTAGAAGAAAATCATATAACAGTTTTGGAAGATGAAGTGGTTACTCCAGATTTAGAAGCAGAAATTTCAGACAACAAAACTATAAAAATAACAAAAGCTTCACAAGTAAAACAAAAAGTAGCGGAAGTTGAAGAAAGTATTACAACAGAAGAAATTTTGCAAAATTATAATAGCGTTAAAGAAAAAATAATAACAGAGCAAATAGTAATACCATATGAAACAATTACCAAAGAAGCAACAGGGGAAGGAACAAAGCAAAATAGAGTAGTGCAAAATGGTATTAATGGTATAAAAGAAGTAACTTATAAAGTAAGGTATCAAAATGATGTTGAAATAGAAAAAATTGAAATGTCATCAAAAGTTATAAAACAACCAGTAAATAAAATTGTTGAAGTAATAACAATGAAAATAACTTCAAGAGGTGGAGAAAGAGTAGCAACTACAAACCCAGCACTTACAGCATCAACAACTCTTGCAAAATCAGTAGAAGGGATAACACCAACAATACGAAATTTTAACACATCAGCATATTGTTCATGTTCAAAATGTTGTGGCAAATCCACAGGGATTACAGCCTCAGGAGCAAGAGCTTCTGCTTGGTACACAGTAGCAGCAGGAAAAGGCTACAAAATTGGAACAATAATATATATACCAGCTCTATCTAATAAACCAAACGGAGGATGGTTTAAAGTACAAGATAGAGGAGGAGCAATATCAAATAGTAAATTAGATATATATATGGATTCACATACTAGTGCTCTACAATATGGTAGAAAAACTTTAGAATGCTATGTATATGAACCTTAGAATAAAGAAAGACAGCACACAATTTAAGTGTGCTGTTTTTATGAACAGGAAACTAATTAGTCACATGTTAATAAATATGGATATGTAGAGGAATAAACTAATCCATACTTGGTCATACATGCATAAACTGTATAACCATTACTCTGTACAAAAGTATCCACAGTAGGGGATATAATTGTAACAGATGTGAGCTCAGTCTGGCAAGCAATATCAGAATACCAAGTGATGCCATTAGTATAATATTCATTACCATCGAGCCAAAACTTCTGTGCCAAATAAGAGCTTGAGTCAGCATATACCGTTGTTGTTTGATTTCCCGAAGAGGCATTTTCTAAATCTTTCTTCAAACCAGATATTTCATCATCTTTTTTAGAAATCTCAGAATTCAAAGAACTTAACTCTTCTTTATTTTTAGAAATTTCGGACTGTAAAGAAGTTATCTGTTCTTCCTTTATAGAAAGCTGAGACTGCAAAGAAGTTACAGCAGATACTTCAGAGTTTAAAGAAGATAATAACTCATCCTTTTGAGAAACTTGTTCCTCTAACAAAGATATTTTTTTATCCTTATCACAAATTTCAGAATTCAAAGTAGATATTTCAGCATCTTTTTTAGAAAGTTCAGACTCTAAATGAGTAATAGTAGAAAGATGTACTTCATTTAACTCTTCTGCTTCAGCTAAATCTTTTTTATAATCCTCTGTTCTTTCAATCTCTCTATTTAACGTCCTTTCAAGACGCTCCTTATCGGCCTGTGAAGATGAATTACCACATCCACTAAGTAAAGTACATACTAAAAGAATTGTTGTTACAAAAAATATTGTTTTTTTCATACTGTCATTCTCCTTCTTTATTGTAATAATCCTGTTCAAAATATGTTACATACTGAAATTATATCATATTTTACATAAAAAATCAAATAAAACATGGAATAATTAAGAATAAAAACAAATTTTTTTGAAACTAAATCAAATGTTTAAATTATAAAGTATGTTATTAGCTTTCAACTTATTATTTAAATTAAAGGTAATTATATCAAAAATTATTTACAAAAGATGGATAAAATGATATAATAATATTATGTTAAATTTTATAATAGAAAGTGAGGTATATACATGTGGGAAAAAAGACTTCTAATTGGCGTTCTAACATTTTCTATATCAGTACTATTTATATTACTTGGAATCTTTTGGTATCGGGATTATATAAGTAAACCTGAAAAATCAAATGAACCAGTAAATAAAGAGGAATATGTAGAAAATAAAATTGTACAAAGCGAAGTAGAAAAAGCAGAAAGAGAAGAGATAGTAGAAGATGTAGTGTACTATGAAGTTCTTCAAAATGTTAAACATGTAGAAGATACACAAGAAACAAAAGAATTACAAAATGTAGAAGTGTTACAAATAAGTTACGATGAGTTAATTGTAAATTCTGCAATAGCTGACAGAAATTTTGTTAATATGGTGATTGCACATTTACAGCTTATTCCAAATGAAATTATAAGTACATTTTATATGGAAGGCTGGAAAATTTGTATAACAAAAGAAGATTTGTATAACAAACTTGTATTAACTGAAAGTGAGAAGAAAGAAGAACGACGTGTATATATAGCAGGACTTACTGTAATTGAAGAAAAAACAATATATATTGCATATAGTGATAGAGCAATAAATAATTACACTATTATTCATGAAATTGGGCATTATACAGATATAATGTATAAGTGGCCAAGCTGTACAGAAAAGTATGAGAATATATATCTAAAAGAAGGTCAAAGCCTTAATAGTGAAACAAGGATAAATAACAACAAAGAACTTTTTGCAGAAACATTCAAGTATGTGATACTTCAAAGAACAGAATATGAGCATCTTGAAACATATCAGTATGTTGAAGATATCATATATTAAAATTAGTACAAAAAATAACTTAAATAAGTTTAAAAGAAAAAGTCTAGTTTATACTAGATTTTTTCTTTTTTCTTATAACTGTACAAAATAAATAAATTATGCTATAATAGCCATATTCTAAATATAAAGGAGAAAATATATGAAATGTATATCATGGAATGTAAATCGGTTTAAGAGCAGCTGTAAACAAGGGCTTTATGGAGTTTTTTAATGAAATAGATGCAGACATATTTGCACTTCAAGAAACAAAAATGCAAGAAGGGCAATTAGAACTTATATTAGAAGGATACTATCAATATTGGAATAGTGCAGAGAAAAAAGGCTATTCAGGAACAGCAATATTCACAAAGAAAAAGCCAATAAACGTAAGTTATGGAATAGGAATAGAGCAGCATGATAAAGAAGGAAGGATAATAACACTAGAATTTGAAAATTTCTATTTTGTAGATTGTTATACACCAAATTCAAAAAGAGAATTAGAACGTTTAGAATATAGAATGATTTGGGAAGATGAAATAAGAAAATATTTAAAAAAATTAGATGATAAAAAGCCAGTAATATATTGTGGAGACTTAAATGTAGCACACAAAGAAATAGACCTAAAAAATCCAAAGACAAACAGAAGAAATGCAGGTTTTACAGATGAAGAAAGAAACAAAATGACTAATCTACTAGAAGCAGGCTTTACAGATTCTTTTAGATACTTATATCCAGAAAAAGAAGATTGCTATTCATGGTGGTCATATATGGGAAGAGCAAGAGAAAAAAACATAGGATGGAGAATAGACTACTTTATAGTCTCAAATTCAATAGAAAACAAAATAAAAGAAAGCACAATCCACCCTGAAATATTGGGAAGCGACCACTGCCCAGTAGAACTACAAATAGAAATATAAATAATATAAAAAAGGAGAGAAAACAATGGAAAACAAAAATAGAAACTGGGCAAAATGGCTATTCTGGTTTTCACTAGCAATAGCAGTAGTAGCTGTATATAAAGTATTAGACAAATTTGAAGCAATAGCTGGAGGAATAAAAAGCTTTTTGGGAGTAATATCTCCATTTTTAGTAGGAATATTAATAGCATATATTTTATATGTGCCATGCCAAAAAATAGAAAAATTTTATAAAAAAGTAAAAAAACCTAAATTCATAAATAAAAAAGCAAGAGGATTAAGTGTATTAACAGTATATTTAATAGCACTAATTTTAATAATTATACTAATAAACGTAATTTTACCACCAGTAATACAAAGTGTAGTAGACTTAGCAAATAACTTTGGTACTTATTATAATATAGCAGTTGAAAAAATAAATACACTTCCAGAAGATTCAATATTTAAATCAGAAATAGCACAAAAAGTAATAAAAGAAATACAAAATATAGATTTAACAAAAATAATTAATACAGAGGTACTTACAGGATATGTACAAAGCATAGTAGGAATGCTTGGCGGAATATTTGATATATTTGTATCAATAGTAGTGTCAGTATATATGTTAAATAGTAGAAAAGGAATAATAAACTTCTTTAGAAAACTATTAGGAGCAATATTCAAGAAAAAGACTTACGAAAATATTGATAAATACTTTAATAGAACAAATCAAATATTCTTCAAATTTTTAGCAAGTCAAATATTAGATGCGATAATAGTAGGAATATTAACCTCAATAGGAATGTCAATATTAGGTGTAAAATATGCAGTACTATTAGGATTTATGATAGGGCTAGCAAATATAATACCATACTTTGGAGCAATAATAGCAGTAATAATAGCGGTAATTATAACCTTCTTTACAGGAGGACTTAGTCAAGCTATTTGGATGTTAGTAGTAGTAACAATACTTCAACAAATAGATGCAAACATAATAAACCCAAAAATAGTAGGAGACTCACTAAAAATAAGTCCATTACTAGTAATATTTGCAGTAACAGTAGGAGGAGCATACTTTGGGGTACTAGGAATGTTTTTAGCAGTACCAGTAGTAGCAGTATTAATGCTAATAATAGAAGATTTTATAGAGTGGAAAAATGTACAAAGTAAAATAAACACCAATACTTCCAAATAGATTACTTAAATATTAAAATTAGGGTAGATTATTAATAAAAAATTAATAATCTATCTATTTTTTATTAATAAATATGTGTTATACTTATAGAAGTAAAAGGGAGATGAAAATAAAATGTATAATATTTTAGTATGTGATGATGATAAAGAAATAGTTAATGCAATTGCAATTTATTTAAGCAAAGAAGGGTATAACATTATAAAAGCTTATAATGGAAAAGAAGCCTTAAAGTTAATTGCAAATAATGAAATTCATTTAATTATATTAGATATAATGATGCCAGAAATGGATGGTATGGAAGTAGCAAATGAAGTTAGAAAAACAAAAACCATACCAATACTTATGCTTTCTGCAAAATCTGAGGACTACGACAAAGTCGCAGGGTTAAATAATGGAGCAGATGACTATGTTACAAAACCATTCAACCCAATAGAATTAATAGCGAGGGTAAATTCACAAATAAGAAGATATACAAGACTTGGAACAATAGCAGATAAAGAAGAGGAAAATAGTAGTATATTTAAAACTGGCGAATTAATTATAAAAGATGATATAAAACAAGTAACAGTAGAGGGCAAAGAAATAAAACTTACACCAACAGAATACAACATATTAAAATTTTTAACTAAAAATAAAGGAAAAGTATACTCAATAGAGCAAATATATGAAAATGTGTGGGAAGATGAGGCATATGGTGCAGATAATATAATAGCAGTACATATTAGACATATAAGAGAAAAAATAGAAATAAATCCAAAAGAACCAAAATATTTAAAAGTTATTTGGGGGATAGGATACAAAATAGAAAACATAGACTAATAACAAAAATATTAGTAATTAAGATAAAAATAATAAGGGACGTTATTACCCAAACAGAAACGTCCCCAATGGACAAAATAGGAGGAAAAATGGAAAGATTAAGAAACTCAGAAACACTAAAGATAATATCATATATACTAATTCCATTCCTAGTATTAGCAATAATATTAGGAGCAATATATATAGAATATAATTCCTATAATAAAGAAGATTTATCAAGAGGAGATTACTTTAAAACAAATAGCTTTATATATAATGAATATTACCCAAATTTACAAAGGATTTTTAGAATATGTTCAAATATAGAGGAAGGAATTAGAATAGAAGGAGAATATTACAATTCCTTTGTAGATAATTATACATTAGTACAAGAAACACCAACGAAAATATACTACTCTCAAACTTATAGAGGGTATTATAACGGTTTTAATTATATTATAGTAAATGAAAATGGAACAATATATACAAACATAAAAGTAGAAAACTATAATGAAAAAATACAAGAAATAAAAAATAGCGAATATTACTGGTATAAAGAAACTTCAAAAATAAATACAAATTTAGAACAATTAGATGATACAGGATTTGCATATAACTTTGGATTAGAAAATTTAAAGGAAATAAAGAATAATAAATTTTCTATATATACAAACTTTAATAAAGAGCAATCATCAATATTAGAGTATAAAGTAAATGTATCAATTTACAACTTTATTGCAAATGTAGGAAGTATGCCAGTATATGCGATGTCATATTCAATACTAATTTTATTTATAATAGGGGTATACTTAATATGGTCAATAGGACATAAAAATAATAAAGAAGGTATATATTTAAGTAATTTTGACAGATTTTCTTATGAGATAATATTTGTAGTAGGATGTATAGTTATTGCAACATTCACTTTAATTGGAAAAGAATGCTTAGTAAATGCAAATATATATACATTAGTTATAGGACTTATAGCATATTTAATATGTTATATATCATGTGCAGTTATAGGAATAACAACAATAAAAAGAATAAAAGCAAGAAGCTTTATAAAAACAACCTTAACATATAAAATATGCAAATGGATAAAGGAAAAAATAAAAGAAGTATCTAACTTAATATTGTGGAACAAAGAAATTACAACCAAATTAATAATATACTATATAGCCTTTTTATTAATATCTTTATTCTTAATAATAACATCATCGGCAACAGCTTTTTGTGTAATTTTACTATTAATATTTTGGTCTTTAGTATTATATGCAATATTAAATTATACAAAACAATTAAATAGTATAAAACAACAATTAAAGTGTATATATGAAGGAAAAGAAGATATAAGAATAGATACTGAAAACTTAGAAAAAAATTTAAAGCAAATGGCAGAATATATAAATAGTTTATCAACAGGACTTACAAAAGCAGTAGAAGAAAGCTTAAAAAGTGAAAGAATGAAAACACAGCTTATAACAAATGTATCACATGATATAAAAACACCACTTACCTCAATAATAAACTATGTAGATCTACTAAAAAAAGAAGAGATGCCTAATGAAAAAGCAAAAGAATATTTAGAAATATTAGATAGTAAATCACAAAGACTGAAAAGGTTAACAGAAGACCTAGTAGAAGCATCAAAGGCAACTTCAGGTAATATAAAGCTAAATATAGAAAGTATAAACTTAAAAGAGCTAATAAAACAAATATCAGGAGAATTTGAAGATAAATTTAATGAGAAAAACTTAGAATTAATATTACAAATTCCTAAAGAAAAAGTAAATATAAAAGCAGATAGTAGATACCTTTATAGAGTAATAGAAAATATGTACACAAATATAATAAAATATGCTTTAGAAGGTTCAAGAGTATATATAGATATAATAAAAAATAAAGACAAAGTAGAAATACAATTAAAAAATATATCAAAAGCAAAACTAAATATATCAACAGAAGAACTAATGCAAAGGTTTGTAAGAGGAGATACTTCAAGAAATACAGAAGGAAGTGGGCTAGGATTATCAATAGCAGAAAGCCTAACAAAATTACAAGGAGGAAACTTTAATATATACCTAGATGGAGACTTATTTAAAGTAGTAATAGAATTTATAGTATAAAATAAATGACTCAATTAGAGGTAATTTCTAATTGAGTCATTTTAGTCAAAATAGCCATTGACATTTTATGTAAAATAATATATAATATACAAAATTGAATATTTTGCTAAAAGCAAGTAGATGTAGAAACTCGTAAATAATAATTTATTAAGGAGGAAAAGAATGCTTATTTCTATTTTAGTTATTTTATTTGCTGTATTTTTGATATTAGGAATAATATATATTTGTACAGGAAACAAATTACGTGCAATAATATTATTAGTAGTAGCATTTATAATATTAAACTTAATATGTAAGATATTAGTATAAATTAAATTTGTAAAAAATGAAAAGCTGAGAATTTCTCAGCTTTTTACTTTATGCCAATATAGCTCCAATAGCACCAAACACTCCAGCAGAGGCTAGCCCCATTATAATACCTGCAAGTATTACTCCAGCCATTATTGCAACTATACTTTTTTTAAAGTCCATATCTAGAAGACTTGCAGCAAGTGTTCCAGTCCAAGCTCCTGTTCCAGGTAAAGGAATACCTACAAAAAGGAATAAAGCGAAGTATAAACCGCTACCAGCCTTTTCTTCTAATTTTCTTCCACCCTTTTCACCTTTTTCTAAACAGAATTTAAAAAATTTGCCTATATATTTTTTATCAGCTCCCCATACTAATACTTTTCTTGCAAAGAAAAATATAATTGGTACTGGTAGCATATTTCCTATAATACAAGTTATATAAAGGGGAAGTATTGGAATAGCTTCACCTAAAAGTGGACTAAGCCCAATTGGAACTGCACCTCTAAGCTCAATAAGTGGTACCATTGATACTAAAAAAATTACTAAATATTTTATAAACATATTAATCTCCTTTACTTTATTCGTTTCTTATTCTACTATAACTTATGCGTTTTGTCTAGTAGATATTAAGAAAATAAGTAAAACTCAGTATTCCCTAGTAAAAGTTAATAAAAGATTGAAATTTGTAATAAAAATATAATAAAACAAAAATAAAAGATAAAAATAAAGAAAAGTACCTTATTTCCGTATATTTTAGTAATTGACTAAAAAAATAAATAGTTTAAAACAGGGAAAAATACCCATTGATTTTTAATAAAAAATTTTTTATAGTAGTATTAACATATTTTGTTTATATAGTTCAAGTAAAAGTAACAATGAACAAAATTAGAAAAGAAAAATAATTTTATTATTATAAAGGAAGGAGAAAATAATGAGAAAGGTTAGTATAACAATTTTAGTAATATTTGTTTTATTATTAGGATGCTTTAGTAATGTAAAAGCGGCAGATGGACAATCAGCAACATTTAATTTAACAACAGAAAATGTTAATGTAAAAGTGGGAGATGAGGTTACTATCACACTTTCAATAGGTACTTTTATAGGAATTAAAGATATAACAGCAATTAATATGGAAAAAGAGTATGATTCAACAATATTTGAATATTTAGGTACAACAGGACAAAATGGTTGGGAAGTAAAAGGAGATAGTACAAAAATTTTATTAAGAAATGAAAATAGAGTTTCAAGTGGTACAATTGCAGTATTAAAATTTAAAGCATTGAAAGAAGTTGGAAATTCAAGAATCCAAATATCAAAAATTGATGCTTCTTCAGATGAAGACAATTTTGTTATTTGGGAAGATGACAATGTAAATTCTCCATATGTAGACTTTAAAGTAGTTTCTAATGGAAACACAGGAGATGATACAACAAAGCCAACAGACCCATCAAATCCAACAGACCCAACAGACCCATCAAATCCAACGGATCCATCAAAGCCAACAGACCCAACGAAACCAACAGATCCAACAAATCCAACAGACCCATCAGGAGATCAATCAAATAATAATAAGCCAAATGGTTCAAATACAGGTATAAATAATGACAAAACAACAGCAAATTCAAACAAAATACCTCAAACAGGTGAACCATATATGGTAATAACATTAATAGGAATAGCAGTTTTGGCAGTGGTAATTTTATTTGCAAAATATAAAATATATGAAAATAAAATGAAATAAAACTAAAAACACAAGAGAAGTATAAAAAACGGCTCTTGTGTGAGTGCCATTAAATATGGTTTTGACACAAGAACCGTTATATAAAGGAGAGTAATATATGAAAAAGACAACTAAAAAAATATATGCAATATTATTAATTATATTAATGTTAATGAACTACGTACCAGCTATAACAAACGCAATAGAAGAAGAGAGTTGTAACATAGTACTAGAATCAACAGCAAGTAGATATGATGCAGGTGATGAAATTTTAGTTGATATAAAAATAGATCAATTAATTAATATAAAAAAGATTAGACACTTTAATGCAAGAATAGAATATAATGAAGAAGATTTAAGATTAGAGAAAATTAGTATATCAGAAGAATTAGCAAATCAAGGATATTCAAGCACTGGCGCAATAGCAAATAAATCAATATTAATTTCTTTATTTGTAGGAGATGCAACATTAGGTATTGGAAGTACTATATGCACAATTAAATTTACAGCATTGAAATCTTCAGATACTCAAACTAAGGTTAGAGTTTATGATATAGATGCTACTGATAATGATGAGAGACAATTAATGAGTGAACCAAATCGTGGTCCAGATGATGCATATATTAATAATCCAGAAATAACATTACCAGTACCATTCGAACAAATAAAACATAATTTGCAAATTACGAAGACCAATAGTAATTCAGAAGCAATAACAAGTGATAGTGCTATATTTAAAATTACAAAATTAGATGGGACAATAATATATCAAGGAACTGATTCAAATGGAAGAATAACATTAACTAATTTAGAAATCCCAAATACAACTAATACATACACATATATAATTGAGGAAATGTTAGCCCCAACAGGGTATGAAAAAAATGAAGAGCCTACAATAATAACACTAACCTTTAATGAAGAAGGAAAAGTTCTTACAGCAGTTGCTGGAACCAATGGAAATGCAAGTATTATAGAAGATACAAACACAATAGATGTAAAAATATCTAATATAGCAAAAATACCAGAAGTAGAAAAAGAAGTATTTAATTTAGTATTAAACAAAGTAGATGAAGAAAACAGAAGTATTACATCAGATACTGCAGAATTTGTAATAACAATGCCAGATGGAACACAGGCAAATTATGCAACTATACAAAGTACAGGTAAAACAGAAAATATAGCTATATTAGCACCTGAAACAGCAGGAACATATGCATATGTAATAAAAGAGACAAAAGCACCAAATGGTTATAGAATAGAAGAGAATAGTATAATAGTAGAATTAAAATATGTACAACAAAACAATAAAATAATATTAGAAAGTGGAAATGTAGTTTCATATAATAATGAGGCTGTAATAATAACAAATGATGAAATAAAAACAGCAACTGTAAATATAAAAAATGAACAAGAAATTATAAATTACAATTATACAATAATGATAGATAAAGTAAAAAATGATACATTTAAAACAAATATAACAGAAGATACAGCAATATTTGAAATAATAAAAGGTAACGAAACTTCATATGTTAGAACAAATCAATTAGGAAAAGCAACTTTTGAATTTTCTATGACAAATAAAGAAATTGTGGTAGGGCAAGAATATACATATAAAGTAAAAGAAATAAAAGCACCGAATGGTTATATATTAGATGAAGAATCAAAAGACCTAACATTAACTTTTAATGAAGATGGAAGTATAAATACAGCAATTGTATCAGGTCAAAATATAATAGAGCCAATTTCTACAACAAATACAGTAAATGTAAAAATAGTAAATGAAAAAGAACCAGAAGAAATTGTGATTATTCCACAAGATTTTAAATTACAAATAAATAAAGTAGATGAAAATGGGCAAACTATTACAACAGGTACAACAGAATATATAATAACAATGCCAGATGGAACTAAAGTAGAATACAATACAGGAAGTACAGAGAAACCAAATATAAAAGCACCTGAAGAAGAAGGAACATACATATATGTAATAAAAGAAACAAAGACACCAGAAGGTTATAAACCAGGAAAAGATATAATACTTGAACTAACCTTTGAAAAAGTTGATGAGAAAATAGTTCTAGTAAGTGGAACTCATAACAATAAAGAAATAGAAATTACAGAAGATGGGCAAATAAAAACGGCTAAAATAGATGTAGAAACTGAAAAGGAAACAATAACATATAATTATTCAATTAATATTGATAAAATTGATACAGATAATCAAAACATAACATCAACTGATACTATGTTTGAAATAACTAAAGATGAAAAAATGTATTATATAAAAACAAATGAAGAAGGAAAAGCAATATTTACATTTTCTATGACAAATGAAGAAATTATAGAAGGACAAGAGTATATATATACAATAAAAGAAATAAAAGCACCAAATGGATATATACTAGATGAAACTTTAAAAACATTAACATTAACCTTCAACAAAAATGGTAATATAAATACAACAGTTGTATCAGGTGAAAACATAACAGAACCAACTTTTACAACAAATATAGTAAATGTAAAAATAACAAATGAAAAAGAGCCAGAAGAAATTATAATAATACCACAAGACTTTGAATTACAAATAAATAAAATAGATCAAAATAATAATTTAATTACCAGTGATAGTGCAAACTTTATATTAACAACTCCAGATGGAACAACACATACTTTAACAACAGTAAATGGAATATCCTCAAAAGTTAGACTTAATGCGCCAAAAGTAGCAGGAAAGCAAATATACTTCTTAAAAGAAACAAAAGCACCACAAGGATATGACATATTAGAATCAAGCTTAGTAATAGAAGCAAACTTTATAGAAAGTGAAGGGAAAATAGTACTTTCAAGTACTAAAATTAAAGAATATAATAAAGAGATAATACCTTCTGATAATATATTAACAATTGAAGTAATAAACACAAAGCATGAAGAAGAACAACAACCAGGAATATATAATATAAAAATACTAGGTGTTGATAGGAATAATAATCCTATTGAAAATGGAACAACAGTAATAAAACTAACTAATAAATTAACAGGGGAATACACATATAAAGAAGTACAAATTAAAGATGGAAGTATAGAATTAGAACTACCAAAGTTTGAAGGTCTGGCAGAGTATGAACTAAATCAAATACAATCAGCAGAAGGATATAAAGTAAACCCTAACACTATACAAATAACAATAGACTTTCAAAGAAATGAACAAGGCAAAATTGAAATTGCAGATTATACAATTAGTGGGCAAGATGCTACTAAAGGAACAAGTGATACTAAAAATACAGTAAGTGTAATAATAATAAATGATGAAATAAAAATAGAGCCACAAAAACAAAATTATTGTATAGAAATAGATAAATTAGATTCAGTAACAAAAGAACTAATTACAGAAGGCTCAGCAATATTTACAATAGTAGATTCAAAAGGTAATACCAAAGAATATGGTACTACTAACGGAAAAATTATAATAAGTGGAATTGTACCAGGAAATGTGGGAGAATCTGAAACATTTATTGTAAAAGAAAAAGTAGCACCAGAAGGATACAAATTAACTGAAGAAACAATTATTGTGAAAGTAACATTTGAAGAATTAGAGGGGAAAGTTGTAATTACAGAACCAGAATTAATAATGGGAAGTAGTATTTCTCAAGTAGAAAAAACAGAAGAAAATAATATTAAAATTAATATTATTAATGAAAAAGAAGATGAAGAACTATATGTAGTTTCTAAAAAATATGCTAATGGAGTAGATATATATGACCTATTTACTTCTTATACAGGAAGTCATTATACAATAGATAAACCATTTATTGATACAAAAGAAGCTAAATATGGAAATAACGTATCAGTTCAAACATTCATAGATAATTTAGAATCTAATGGTATTCTTACTATATGGGACGAAGCAGGTAACCAAGTACCTAATGGTAATAGAGTAAAAACAGGAATGTTACTAAAAGCTACAAAAAGAGATAAACAAAAAACATTTACAATAGTAGTAAAGGGAGATAGTAGTAAAGATGGTAGAGTAACAACTGTGGACCTAAATATGCTTGAAAGACATTTAACAGCAGAAAAAACACTAATAGATCCAATAGCATTAAGAGCAATAGACTTTAAGAAAGATTCAGGAGATGGAAGAATTACAACAGTTGATATAAATGAATGTTATTATGTATTATCTAAATAACTCATATGGAGGATTAAATGAATAAAATACTTAAAATATTACTAACTGAAATAATATTTTTAATAATATTTACAGGAATTGTATTAGCAGAAGAAGGACATAGCATGGAGGCTGCTATATCTACCAATAAAAAAAGCTATGATATAGGAGAAGAAATTTTAGTAGATATTTCAATAAATGAAATAAAAGGATTCTCTGGTTTAAATACATTTTTAGCTAAAAAAGTATATGATAGCGAAAAAGTAGAATATATAGGTGCACAAGTGACAAATAGTAATTGGGAGATATTAGGTGATGCAGAAAACATATTATTAAGGAAAATTGAGGGAGAAGACTTAAATAAAGGAAAGATATGTACATTAAAGTTCAAAGCTCTAAAAGAGGGAAAAACAAAAATACAAATAGACAAACTAGATGCTTGTAATGATGAAGGATATGTATATTATGAAGACGGAAATGTAAATTCACCATTTATAGAAATTATAATACAAGACAGAGGAATAAATAATATTAAAGAGAATAAAACTTATATAGGAATTATATTAATAGCAGTAGGGACATTAGGAATAATAGCTGTTGGAATACACTATAAATTAAATAAAAATTAATAAAAAACTAAAATTCGAGTCATATAATAATGTAACTCGAATTTTAGTTGATTATTATATAAATTAATATGTAAGTTAATAAAAAATTTAGCTACGAAATAATTGACTAAAAAATAACTTATTAGTATAATTAATTATATAAAAGATACATAATAAACATTAAAAATTGAAAAAATAAATACAAATCAAAATATAATTAAGAGGAGAGAAAATGAAAAGAAATATAAAAATAAGTTTAATA
>CATLFA010000016.1 GCA_949927585.1 uncultured Clostridiaceae bacterium | reverse complement strand
TGATTATATCTGTATGTGTCGCAACGCTGGACATAACATTTCTGATATGTATTGGAAATATCCTAATGATATTTTCAAAGCTCATGATAAGGTAATGGATGAAGTAAAGAACATTGAAAATGCTAAAAGTAAAATTCGTGGTGGATTGTTAAGGGAAGTCACATTGAATTTTAAAAAACTAGATTCCATTATAGATGGGTATAGATTCTTTATACCTGATTCACTAGAAATTATAAATAAACAGTGTGAAGCATTGCATCAATGTCTTTTAACTAAAAATTATGTGGATAAAATGATTAACCAAGAGCAAGTATTAGTATTTGTTTGGAAAGATGATCTTCCTGTTGCAACAGCACAAGTATTTTATGAAAAGAATACGGATCAAGGTCAAGAAAAATATGACTATTTAGTTGGTCAATTTTATGCAGATGAATCAAAGCATAAAGACAGAAATGGAAATGATTGTTTGCCATCTTTAGAAGTACAAAGTGCATTTAAAAAGTGGTTTTCATCTGTGAAGATAAAACGTAGAAAATTCACATACACACAAAAATATTATAAAGGATTTATAAAGATGGATGGAGATACATTTGTTGGATTTAATAACTATCATTTTAAAATTGGTGAAGTTTATGACACTTTAGTTAATGATAGTGTAATTTTAGCTACTGGTAGTGCATGTGTATCCACAAATAAAGTTTTTCATTTTTGCGATAATATTCGTGAAATTAGTAGGCATTATAATCCAGGAAATGAATTATATTGTGAAATTCAGCCTCTTGGTCCTATTGTCGAAAATGATGGGGCTTTATTAAGTAATAAAATAAAAATTTTAAGAAGATTGTCATCAGAAGAAATCAAGCAGTTAATGGCACAATAAGGAGATGATAATTTGATAGATGACGATGGCCTGTTCTGGTTAAATGACCGCATAGAAAAGATCAAACAAATCAATGAACAAGAAAACTTGGAGAAAAACAGCTATATGTCATATAGCTGTGGGAAGGACTCTACTGTGTTGCATTTCCTTTTAGATTTAGCTTTACCAAATAATAATATACCTCGAGTATTTATCAATACAGGAATTGAGTATAACGCTATTAGAAAAAAAGCATTTGCTGATGCTAAAAAAGATAATCGAATTGTCATCATAAATTCAGGAGTTAACATTAAGAAAATGTTAGAAGAAGAGGGATATCCTTTTAAATCAAAAGAGCACTCTTTAAAAGTTTCTCAATACAAACAAGGATCAAGAGCAGATTCGGTTATGAAATACAAACAAGGATTTGAAAATATTGATTATAGTAGATTTCAATGTCCTAAAAAATTATTATACCAGTTTGGCGATGATTTCAAACTAAAAATTTCTAATAAATGTTGTTATAAATTGAAAAAAGACGTTGTTCATTTATGGGAAAAAGAAAACAAAAAAACAATTGCTATGACTGGAATGAGAAACGAAGAGGGGGGGCAAAGGGCTAATTTAGGATGTTTAATAACTAAAAATGATAAAGTTGTTAAATTTCATCCTTTAATGCCATTGAAAGAAGGTTGGATTGATTGGTTTATAGGTTATTTTAAGATTAAACTTTGTGAGTTATACTACCCACCTTTTAATTTTAAAAGAACAGGCTGCAAGGGTTGTCCATTTTCTTTAAATTTGCAAGAGCAGTTAGATGTTATGGAAAGATTGCTTCCAACAGAAAAAAGGCAATGTGAATTTATATGGAAACCAGTTTATGAAGAGTATCGAAGAATTGGTTATCGTTTGAGAAAGAAAGGACAACTTGTTCAAACCACAATATTTGATTTTATGGAGGAGTAAATGGAATTTGAGTTAACATATAAGGGTATTTTAGCCCTTTTAAATGAGGATGGCATAAATTCTAAAGATATACTTAAAAATGCTCTAGAACGGGCCACAACAAGGGATTTAGAGCAATTAAAAAGTTCAATTCAAGAAGAAATAAACAAAAGGAAAGGAAAAACAATTTTATGGAGGATTACCAAGTGATAAATCTTAAAGGAGAGGTTGTAAAGACCTTTCCTTCTAAGAATCAAGCAGAAAAATTTAAGAAGAATCAACGAGATAAAAATGTGTATGGTCTTAAGGTGGTAAAGAAATGAGTAAAGTAGAATGGTTCATAATAATTTTATGGTTTTTAATAATTATTACTCTAGTTGTTGCAGAAATAATCGTTTGGGTAATTTATGGCAACTTGCCAATTGATGAAATACCAGCTTGGGCATTATGGTTTATGTTTGGAAGAAAGTAGGATAAATTAATCTATGAAAAAGAATATTATAAATTTAATCATTTTAATAGGAATTATGTTTTTAGAAACGCTTGTTTTACTAAATATGTATGACTGGTTTTTAAAATTGTTTACTGGTATTAAAATATCATATTTTCAAATGTTTGGAATTCTTCTTTTCGCTAATATGATTGTGTTTGTATCAAAAAATATTGTTGCTGAGCAAAAGAAAGATTTGCTTTACAATCTTATTTTAGAATTTGATGAATACGAAGATAGCAGCATTAATTTAGGAGTAAGTTTAGGAAAAGCAATAGCTATCTTATTTTTTTGGGGATTTGCAGCTTTAATTCATTTGGGTGCATAGTGGGGAGTAAGCTTTATGAAAAAATACAATATTTATAGTGATTTTGATATAGAGAAACATAAGAAAACTTTTATTAACTATTTAGAAGTAGTTATATTGCCAGATGGAACTATTAAATATGCAGTTCCAAGTCATCAAGAATTTTTAATAAAATATATTTGTGAAAAGTGGGGTATAAGTAAAGAAAAATTTAAAACTCTTATTCCAGATCAATATAAATTTTCATTTATGGACTGGCTATTGACTGTAAGTGGTTGTGTATGTGTATGGACAAGTTTCTATAAAGGAGAATGCAATTTTGAACAATCAAAAAGAGTAGAAGACTTGAAAGATGCAGGTCTTTTGAAAATAGAAGAAAGAGATGTGATGAAGTTTGAATAAATACCAAGAAGCATTAGATAAGTTATCTTTCTATTCAGGATTAGGGCTTATTGATGAAAATACTCCTCAAAGAGAAGAGAGATGGAAAGAGTTTGAAAAAGCAAAAAATATGATTCAAGAATTGGTTGATAAGGAAAAATCTATGAAACCAGTATTGTATAAAGTAAATGAATATGATGATCATTTTCATAAATGTCCTAAGTGTGGTTGCGAGATTGGGCACCACATTCTAAAATCAACATTATTTAAGTATTGTAATGAATGTGGACAGCGTTTAGATTGGAGTGATAAGTAATGGGAATTGAAGAATTTAAAAAGGATTTGCAAAAAAAACATTGTGATGATTGTTTCAATTTTGTAATTGGAGTATGTGGAGGAATACAATATCATATACCAAAAAAGATTGAGCAACCACTGTGCGAAAAAGTGAAGAAAAAGTATAAGAAATTCATTAAGGAGAATTAAAGACTATGAAAAAGAAGATTAAGAATTTGACACAAGAAGAAATTGATGAAGTTTGTCAAAAATATCCTTATTGTAGTTTTGGTAAAGGATGTCCATTTAAAAATAAAGCAACTGGAGGTTGTATGGTTGCAGAGGATATTCCTCATGGAGAAGAAGAGGTAGAGATTGAGGAAGATGTTAAAAATTAAGGACAGTGTCGATTTAAAGGTCTTGGAAAATTTTGGCTTTGGATACCATCCTAAACATAATAGGCGTAGATATATTAGAGGAAATATTTTCATTTATGAGAATAATGATACACAAAGAAAAGAGAGTTGTAAAAAGTTCAATCTTCAATATTTTTATCCAAGAGTTATTTATATAAGAAATTATCAAGCTTATTTGAATAGTGATGGTATAGATGATATACCATTAGATAGTGTTTTAATGGAATTGATACAAGCAGGAATAGTGGAGGTATTTGAGGATGAATAGCAAGGAAGCATTAGAAACATTGTTTGCAAGTTATAATTACAATGGTAATTATCAAGAAGTAATTGATGCAAGAGAAAAATTAGAACAAGACCTAGAGCGTTTAGAAGTTTTAGAGCAAGAAAACCAAGAGTTAAAAGAACGTATTTATTTAACTCATACAGAGTTTGAGTTTGATAATCTTTCAGATTTTAGAAAGCAAATGCGTAAGAATTATATTGAATTGGTTAAGTTGAAAAAAGCTATTGATATTATTAAACAATGCAGTCCTAATCTTGTAGAGGAAAAATCACAACTTAAAGATGATCTTTTTACAAGACATTTATTTGAATATAAAGAAAATCCAGCATCAAGTAATTATGTTTTAGCATTTATGTATGATAGTTTTATTTCAAAAGAAGAATACGAACTATTGAAAGAGGTGTTATGTGATGGGAAGATGGATTGATGAGTATGATGATGTAGAAGAACAACTTGAAGAATTAGAAAATGATTTATCGGATTTAGCAAGCAAAATTGAGGATATTCCTACTGATGTAGATTATTATGCTTGGAAAAAAGGTTGTTATGAAGATGTTGAGTGTGATTTAGAAAATAAATTACAAAATTTTAGAAATGCAATTATAAAGTTAATAGATAATTATAATTGCTATATAGAAG
The DNA here is from genome assembly GCA_949927585.1 of uncultured Clostridiaceae bacterium. Taxonomy (GTDB): domain Bacteria; phylum Bacillota; class Clostridia; order TANB77; family CAG-508; genus UMGS1663. The sequence goes on along the minus strand of CATLFA010000016.1, from coordinate 33,554 downwards.
ATGGTAAAGCCTATGCTGATAGAAGATTTGAAAATTGTTTTAAAAATAAGAAAATTGAGGTATTAAATAATGATAATAAGTCATAGAACAACACAATATGAATGTATTTGTGATGAATGTGGAGTTGCTGATGTAGTAGCTGATTCTAACGTTGAAAATGTACATTCAAAAAAACAAGCAATTAAATGGGCAAGATTACATTTAATTAAAGATGGTAGAACTTTATGTGACAAGTGCTTTGAAGAATATAAATATATTAGGAGTAGAAGAAATGGAAAATAAAAATGTAGTTGAAAGAAGAATTTACAATGGTTGGGCTTTTAGTGAAAATGAAAGAGAAAAAGGCGAAATCAACAGAGAAATCTATAAGGAATTAAAAAGTAAATATAGGATTTTAAAAGTAAGTGATATTGATTTTCAAATGCCAACCGAAGAACAATTAAATAATAATGATATTGTTTATTCAAGAAGGGCTTGTTATTTACACGGAGAGTATAGGTTGTATAAAATGCCAAATGATATAACAACAAAAGAGTTGCTGTTAATATTTGATGAAGGAAATCTATGCTTTGGTGGCAGTCATATGTATGGAAGTGTATATAGAGTTAGCGAGGATTAGATATGAACAAAACAGTTAAATTATTGCTATACTGCACGAAAGCAAAACCTTATTTGGTTTTCAATAATGGGATTAAAGGATTATGTGATTATTCTCTTTTGTATTCAGCTGATGGATTGGATATTCTAAATGGCAAAATCGTTGCTGAAGCCGAGTGCGATTTGGTTGAGAAAGAAGAATATAGTTATGCTTGTGATGACTATGCTACATTTGATGATGATAGACTAGAAGCCACTTGCTTATCAAGAAATCAATTAAATGAATATGGCAAATATAAATCGTTGTATTTAATTTATTTAAAGAACGTAAAGCCTTTTGAAAAACCAAGAAAATTGAATTACTATGGTTTAGATAAAGCACCTCAAAATATGTGTTTTAAGAGATTTCCTGTACCTTATAAAAACAGTCTAGGAGGTTGGGAGATTTCAAAAGATGAAATTATAATTTCCATAAGACCAGAATGGCTTTGCAAAATTCTAAATAGAGAAAAGACAATAGAGATTAGAAAGTCTATTTTAAATTTGTTAAGGGAGCTGGTTAAGTAATGGAAATAATATTTATGTTATTTATGCATATTGTAGATGATTATTATTTACAAGGAATTCTTGCTTCTATGAAACAAAAAAAGTGGTGGAATGAGCATTATCCACAACCAATTTACAAGTATGATTATATAGTAGCACTTTTAATTCACAGCTTTAGTTGGTCGTTTATGATAATGATTCCTACAATATTTAATAATTGTTTTATATGGTTGTTGTTCTTAATAAATATAATTATTCATTTTATTACAGATCATTTAAAAGCAAACGTTGGAAAAATAAATTTGATAATAGATCAAAGCATACATATTATTCAAATAATACTAACTTGGCTTTTATGTTTTGTGATTTTAAAATAAAGGAGTTGGTGAAAATGAGAAAAATTAAGTTTAAATGTTTTTTTGAAGGGGAAATATTTGATGTAGCAAGCATTGATTTTAATTGGGAACTAATTAATTTAAATGCAGCTGATACTATAAAATTTGATCAAGGTATATTACTCCAGTTTACGGGCGCAATAGATAAAAATGGAAGGGAAATATACGAGGGTGATATTGTTCTTTTTCATGATAAAAACTACATGGTAAAGTATTTTAATCAGTATTCCAGGTTTGGGATTTCCAGCAACAATGAAATGGATAAACTACCTATGCTGCTTACTTCTTTTTCAAATGTTGAAGTGATAGGAAATATTTATGAAAGGATGAAATAGGCAATGGAAGAGTTAAATACCTTAATTCAAAATGCTAAATTTGAATTCAATGAAATAAATAGTTATGTAACAAGATCAGAAATAAATATTTCTTTACCAAAATCAATTTTTGAAAAATATGGGAAAGAAAAAGTGGCATATGTATTAGCAAGATCTATACAGGAAAAATGGCTAGAAAAAAAAGTTAATTCTATTATTAACTTTAAATATTTGTTTGAATACAACAATAAGTTACTTCTGAAGGAGCTTAATTTAAAATTACCATTAAATGTAGAAAGCGAAAGACCAACAATCCCATATTTAAAAATAAAATTAAATTTTTTAGAAACAAAAACAAGATTGCCACAGTTCATAAGGGAGGTTTTAAAATATGACAATAAAAGAGCAATATAGAGTTACAGCAAAAGGCCATAAAGAGCTTCTGGACAAGGTTATACAGTATGCCTGTCTAAGCTTGAAAATCACAAAAGAACAATTTTTAAGTGAAAATTTAAAGATGTATGTTAAGCAGCTTTTAAAAAGTATAAAGACAAACAATTTAAAAGCCGTTAATTTGCGTCTTGAAAGAGCTAAGGTACGAGAAGACCTAGACGACATAGAAAGAGCATTTTGCACCTCTCCAGGGGCTGAAATAGTGCCTCAGGGAAAGAATACTGGTGGGAAGTCTAACAATGTTGAAACTAGGCAACTTGAGAAATTGAATTTAAAAGAAAAACTTAAGAATTTAGTTTTAGATTGCCTTTTATTAGAAAAATCATTAGAGACCAACAATAAACTTATTGAAAGTTTTATTGATCTTATTCCTAGAAAAAACTACATCTCAGTTTTAAAAATGACTTATATTGATTGCATGAGTAACACAAAAATAGCTTATGAACTTGGTTATACAACTGATTTTGTCGACCAAGCCAGAAAAAGGGGAATAATTGACCTTGTTCAACTACTTCGATGTATGGTATAATACAGGACGTATGGAGGTAATGAATTGTGAAAATATTATTTAGACATTGTGCTGAATTATTAGAAGATGCTATGCATACTTTAAAAGAATTTAACAGTTTGGATGAGTTGGTGGTATACTTGAAAGTTTTCTGTAAAGAAAATTACATTGATACTTCAAAACGTTTCTATATTAAGCTTTATAATCTTATTGATGGAGTTCCATTTAATTTAGGAAAAGACGATAGAATTGGATGGAGTAATACTTTCCTTGTGGGATTTGATGATTTTGGTCCTATTGGTTGGATGTGCATACAATAATAAAATATTCCATTTATTGTTAAATATTAGATTCTTTATATAAATTACTAGTAATAAAATACAAGTATAGTATATAATAAAAATGATCCTAGAATACCCGCGTGGCTCTAGGACTTTTTAATTATATCATATAAAAAATGGGTATTTTAAGGTCTGCAAAGTGTAGTTACATTTTAAGGCTATTTTAGGTTAAAAATATGAAAAAATCTTTAAAATTTGTGAAATTGTACCATGTTGTCAGTTTAATTTTGTGTTATAATAGGAATGCGGAAGTGCGCAAGAGAGCAAAAAACAGTTCTCTTACCAAAGTGGTTAATAACTCTCCCAAAATCATAAATTCCTGCTTCCGCACTGCAATCTATTTCACCAATTTAAACCCATAAGGAAAAGGCTTCGAATTAATTTTCAAAGCTTTTTTCTTTAAAAGACAAATTTAATATTTTTATCAAAAGACTAACTAAAAATATGGTTGGTCTTTTTTGTTGCTATGAATAAGAATAGTATATAAAGAAAAAGAATTATTATTTGTATTTGTTTTATGGGGGGATTATAGGGGGGCAATAGATAGTAAAATAATAGAATATTTTAAAGTATTAATATAGTTAAACTATTATAAAAGTATTTTATGTGAATTATAATACAATTATAACTAAATTAACTATAGTAAAACTTAGATAATTTAAGGAGGTATATTTAAAAAGATATTATGAGTAATAGTTTATTAAAAGATATTCAAGATATTCTAATAGCTATACAAGTTAAACAAAGTAAATATAAATATACTTTTATTAAAGAAATTAAGTTTAATCAAAAAACGAAAAATATTTTTATGTGTTTTTCTTTAGTAAAGTATCATAAGGAGCTAAGATATGATGAATTTACAAAAAAAAGAAAAAGAGTGAATATTAAAGATGATTCAGTTAGAGGAAACTTAGCAAGTATCTTAAGTTATCTAGTTGATGAGTTGAAAGGTTTTGATACAACATGAGTGACACTGAAACAAAATCTGTAAGAGAAAAAAGAAAAAGTCCTCAAAAAGAAAAAAAGATAATTCCTAAGTACTATGCTGGAACAGACGTTAGAAAATTACCTAAAATTCCAAAACTCCTATTAAACGATTTAAGTAAAATAGGACTTTCTTCTTTAACTGAGGATCAAATTAAAGGTTTTCTTTCTGCTGTAGTAGTTGGAGCTATAACTGACAAATTTGGACTAGAAGCAAGCCTTGACACTCGTATTAAGGCTGCACAAGAACTGACTAAGATTATTCAAACTAATAAGCGTTTTGATGATGAAGATGAGATTGATAAAGAGAACGGTAACTTTATGGAAGAATTAAAAGATCAACTTAATTCTAGAAGAGTCCCAGGAGTTGACGAAGATGAGTAGACTACAGAGAAATGAGAAACATTTGGATTTATTAGCGTTGGCAACTAGAGAAAATGTAGAACTTTTGGTATTAGAAGGGACAATTCGTTCTTCCAAGACAGTTAATGTTATCCAAGCTTTCTATTTGCGAGTTAAATTTTCTAAGGGAAGGCTATTCTGTATTGCTGCAAAAGATTATGATGCAATTAATGACAATATTTTAGAAAGTGATGGATTTGGTCTTTTGAACTTATTTCCTGATGTAAAACTTGTAAAGAAAAAAATTGGATCATATTTTCTAACAATGAGGGGTGCAGATGGTAAAAGAAAAAAAATATTATTAGCTGGCTATGCTAACATCAATCAATGGAAGAAGATTTTAGGTAAGACTATAGAAGGATTCTTAATTGACGAGGTTAACATAGCAGACAAAAAGTTCATTAATGAAACGTTTGCAAGACAAGCTTCAGTAGATCATCCATTTCAGTTTTGGACGCTTAACGGAGATGATCCAAAGCATTTTATATATCAGGACTTCATCAATAAATGCAAGCCCTTATGGAAAGTTCCTGCAAGCATATTAAGAGATATGAACCAAGTTGAAAATATGCCTGGCAGGTATTATACGCATTGGACTTTTGAAGATAATCCGGTTATGACTTCAGAAAAGATAGAACGTTCTAAAAGATTGTATCCTATTGGCAGCTACTATTATAAAATTAAAATTTTAGGCGAGCGTGGTATAGCTGAAGGATTGGTTTATCAAATATTTGCTTCAAATATGGATAAGTTCATTATAAACAAAGTCCCTAAGTTGGCTAGTATAATTCTTGGAGTTGACTTTGGTGGTAATCAATCTAGACATGTCTTTTCAGCTACAGGATTTGGTCCAAACTTGGATTATGCAGTCCATTTAGAAACCGTTCGAATGGATGCTACTGGTACTACAGCTGACCAACTTTGTAATGAGTTTGAAAAGTTTGTATATATGGTTCAAAAGAAATATGGCTTTTATGCAATGGAATGTTATTGTGATAGTGCAGAACAAACTTTAATAAATACCATTCGCAATAGAGTTCTATCCAAGCAACTTGGAATAATTATTAAAAATGCATATAAGAAACCGATAAATGATAGAATTCAGTTTCAATTACAGCTTCTTTCTCTTGGGAAGCTATTTTTTATGTCTTGGAATGATGCAGCAATAGATGCCTACCGGACGGCTGTTTATGATTCTAGACCAGGCCATGAAAATGAAAGACTTGATAATGGCACAACTGATATAGATACGCTTGATTCAAATGAATACAGTTTTGAACCAGTTATGCGTAATATGATGATTAGAATAGAAATGGGGTTGAAGTGATGTATAATCAATTAATTTCAAACATTAAAGATATTATAAATAAAACTACTGGAAGAAAGGATTTCAATATTGAAGGACAAAATAGCAACCTTTCAAAATGGATTTCCTGGTACAAAGGAAGTACAGATTGGCATACATATCAAGCCAAAAATAGCAATGGTGATCCAATATGGGTTAGAAGAAAAAGTTCTGGCATCGCAAAATTAATTGGTGAAGACTGGGCTTCTAACTATGCCAATGAAAATACTCGAATTACAGTTAATAAGAGTGATGAAGAAAATAATTTTATTCAAAAAATATTGAAGAAAAATAAAGTGCTATCTAGGTTCAACACCTTTACAGAAATGTTTATGTGTTTGGGAATAGGAGCTACAATTGTGATGCCTTCTAAAATTGTATATGAAGGTGGTTCAATTTTGAAAAGTGATTCTGAAATTAAAATATCCTATATTTCTGCTGATCGAGTTGTTCCAATCACAGTTGAAGATGGATCATGTACAGAATGTGCTTTCGTTAAATATTCAACTAACTATGCAATTGTTCAAATTCATTTACTAGTAAATGATGAATATTGGATTGTTGAGGCAAAAGGATATAAGAATAAAGAGAACCAAAATAATTTTGATTTTAAAGAAACTGATTATAGTATTTTGAAAACAAATTCTTCAATTCCCTTATTCCAAATATGGCATCCTAACATAAAAGATAATAATAATTTAGAAAATCAATTGGGATGTTCAATATATGGAGATTGTCTAGATATTTTCAAATGTGTCGATATGACATTCGATTCTTTTTTTAAAGAATTTAAAAATGGATCTAAGAAACGCTATATATCAGCAGAACTAACTCAAATTAATGCAGATGGTAAACTGGATAGAGTAATGGTGGATGATGAGGAGGTTGTCATTCCCCCTGGAGTTGATGGAAAAACCTTGATTCAAGAGTTTAATGGTGAGTTAAGGGTTGATTCTCATATTAAAGCCATAAATTTCTTTTTAAATTATGCAGCTAAGAAATGTGGTCTGGGTGATAATCGTTTTGAATTTGAAGGATCTGGTGGTAGGCCAATTCAAACGGCTACTGGTGTCATTGCGAAAGAAACAGCACTATTTAGAAATGTGATAAAACAAGAAAATTTTTCTACAGATCGTTTTATTGAAATGTTAATGTCCATTCAGTACGTGAATAATGAGTTTACTAATAATCCAGAATTACATTTTACTGAAGATGATATTGAAGTAGTTTACGATGATAACATTGTAGAAGATACAGACTCTAAAAAGAAGCAAGAGTTATCAGAGGTACAAAATGGGATTATGAGCTTAGCAGAATTTAGAGCACACTGGTATGATGAAAATTACGAGAATGCTCTAGAATTTTTGCAAAGTAATGCTATGCTTATCAATATTTATCTTCCAGCCTTACAATCTGGAGCAATGACACCAGAAAAATTTGTTGATTTAGTTTATGGTGAGAATGTTAAAGACAAAAATCAGTTAATTACTTACATAAATGAAAAAATATCTTATACAGATTCAATAGGATTAGATTTAGGCGAGGAAGAGGAAGAAAATGAGGAAGATAACTAATGGCCAAAAAGGAAATACTTCCTAAGCACGTTGTGGACAAAGATAAAGGAGATGAAATAGCCACTTCAATTGGCCATTTAGTACAAAAAACTAGAAATAGTTTGTTAAGTATGTCTTTTGACAAACTTCTAACAAATTTAAGTGACGAGAAAGCATGGTATAAAACCCAAATTTCCTCTATGAGAGCCTTTAAGATTAAAGTTAATAAATATGCTACAGAAGAGAAAAAAAAGCTTTTAAAGGCTACTAAGCAAGGTACAAACGAATTAAAACTAACCAAATCACAATCTAAACAAGTTGAAAAAGTAATCAATAAGGGGATAGATGGATTAGCTTCTAATGTGATTAAAAATCACTTAGCTAATGTAATTGGTATTGGAAGCAGCTTACCAAAAAATAATGTTACCCAGGAATTGTATAACCAAATTAGAGAAAAGATGGAACAAACTCAAAAATATGGGATTGTTGCATATAAAAATGGTCGTAAAGTTCGGTGGGAAAACTATATGGAAATGAAAGTAAGAACCGACATTCAAAGTGATATTTCCGAAAATATGCTTAAGACTGGTGCAGAAAATGGTGTTATTTTCTATCTTGCTTCCTATTTTGGAGACTGTGCAAAGGATCACGTAGAAGCACAAGGTAAAATATATGTTGATAAAAATTGGCGTAATATTGTATCGAAAGAAAGAATTACAGAGATTGATAATTATATCCAATCTAAAGGAATTCAGTTTTACCAAGATATTGTCGGAGCTCCTACTTTTTTAACAACAAGACCCAACTGTAGACATTACTTTCAAATGCTTTCTGTTGACGAGGTACTTGGCATAAAAAATAACAATGATTTATTCAAGAAAAGAGAAGAGTTTAAACTTAATTTTAATGGTAAGTATCATCCAGAAAAATATAAGGCTCTTTCTAATCAACGTTATAATGAAAGATCTATTAGAAAGTGGAAAGGGGTTCTAGAGGCAGACCAAAAATTATTAGATAACATGCCAAAGGATGTTTCTGACAATCAAAGATTATTACTTTCTTCCAAAATAGCTTTAGATAAAAGAAAAATAAGGGATTGGCAAGCTAAACAAAGACTACTCATCAAACAAAATGCCAGTGTTCTAAAAAGGAACTATGCTAGAGAGGAACCTGGTAAAATGATTAGTGATTTTGGAATTGGAAAAGAATTGAAGAAAGAAATGCCTCGCAAGTATTTATTTGAAAAAATAAAAATAAATACAGATATTACTAATTTTACTAATGTTAAAAGCCCATCTAAAAATTATTCATGGGAAATTAATAAAAATGGTAAAATTCATGCAATAGAGTCTCATCCAGAGCTAGTTACGTTTGTTCCTAACTATTTAGAAAAAACGATAGAAACAATGAAAAAACCAGATAGGATGGAATTGGATAAAAAATATATAAATACAACAACATTTATTAAAAATTTAGACGAAGATCATATTTTAAGAGTTTCAGTATTGATTGGTGAAGATGTGAACAAAGTAAAAAGTGTCAGATATCAATCAATTAAAAAGAAAAAAAGCAAATAAAAAAAGGAACTTGGTAGGTCAGCCTAAACCCTACATCTCCAATTGGCGAAGATGGCTTTGTCTTCTTCAAGTTCCATACTAATTATATTTTACCATAAACAAAAAAAATGTCAAATAAAAGGAGGGATTGAAATGTGGATTTTTGTTATTGCTATACTGGTCATTGTAATACTTTCGGTGCTATTTGTAGCAATAGCAACCTACAGCAATAATATTGACTAAAAAATTTAATAAATTTAGGAGCTTAGATAGAAATTAAAGCTCCTTTTTTATACCCTTGTTGAACAGTTTACAACGTAAAAGAAAACTGAATTCCTAGCTTAAAGGAGTAAAAGAAAAGCTAATATTCTAAAAATCTGTGTTGGTGGAATCACAATAAAATCCACGTAAAAAAGGAGAAAAGAATATGACAAGAGAACTATTAATTTCCATTCTACAGGAGGGTGGTATGGAGAATCCCTCTAAACTCGTCATTAACTCTATTTTAAATGTAGTTAATGACGAAAAGAGAGATGCTGTAAATGAGGCGATAGAACGAACAAAAGGAGATTTTAAGGATTACAAATCAAAAGAAGATGTAGAATCTTTGGAAAAACAAATCGCCGATTTAAAGGACGCAGGCGCTAAGGCTGAGCGTGTAAACAAAATGAAGCTAAAAGGAATCAATGAAAAGTATATTGATTTTGCTGATGGCTTATTAAAGGAATCTAAAGACTTTGACAAGGATTTAGAAAAGTATGTTGGCAACTACCCAGAACAATTCAAACAAATTCAAGAAGATAAAAAGGAAAAAACATTTGAAGATATGGGTAGTAGCAAAAAAGAAAAGAAAGAATCTGGTCCTACTTCTGAATGGAATACAAAATTTCGTTCTGCTATTTTAGGATCATCAAATTAAACAATTTTAAGGAGAAAAAATTATGATTAACAATGAACAATTACAAGCATTATTTACACCAGATTACGTGTCAGGAATATTCCAAAAAGCTACAAAGTCATCTTTTATAATGGCAAATGCTACACGTTTGCGAAATATGACTGGTAAAACCATGGAACTAAATATTTTAAGCGAATTACCAATGGCTTATTGGACTGACTATGATATTGAGCATCGAAAACTGACTCAGTTATCTCTTCAAGGAAAAACTATTATCGCAAAAGAAGTAGCAGTATTAGTTCCTATTTCTAAAATTGCTATTGCTGATCAAAGCATAGACATTGAAGCATTAGTACAGGACAAGGCCGCTGAAGCAGTCGGAAAAGTAATTGATGAAACAGTTGTATTTGGGAAGAATAAGCCTCGCGGATTTAGAGAGGGTGTTGTTCCAACGGCAATTGCGGTAGGTGCTACAGTTACTCAAAATGGAACCCTTTATGAAGCTATTGATAAGGCTATGTCTTATGTAGAAGAGTCTGACTACGAGCCAAATGGTATTGTAGGTGGACTTGGATTAAAATCTGCATTTAGAAATATGACAGATACAACTGGACAGCCTATTACAGGTACCGAGATTGACTCAATTCCTAAGACTTTCTTAAATAATGGAGCTTGGGATAAAAAGGTTGCTAAGTTGATTGTAGGTGATTGGAAGCAAGTATACTATTCTGTTCGTCAAGAAATGGAAGTAGAAGTATTTACTGAAGCAACAATCAAGGATCCTACTAGAATTGATTCTAATGGAAATCCAATTGAATACAACTTGGCTCAGCAAAGAATGATTGCTATTATGTTAACAATGAGACTTGGTTGGGAAATTCCAAATCCAATTTCAGTTGAAACTGAGACTAATAATCCAGTAAACTATTTCCCATTTGCAATTGTTGCTCCAACAGGTTCAACTGTACCTAATAGTTTAACTCTTACATTAAAGGTTACTTCTGATGGAACAACTCCTATTGCAGGTGCCGATGTATATGTTGGTGGAATCAAGCGTGTATCAGATGAAACTGGCTCTATTAGCGTTAAAGTTCAACCAAAAACTTCATATCCTGTAGACGTTTGGGCAGATGGTTATTTCAAGCATTCTCAAGAGGTTGCGATTGCATCCGCTGATAAAGAAGTTACGCTTTCTATGAAGGAGTATCCTCGTTATTATGGTATTTCATTAGATAATCCTGATGTTAAAGAGGTGGCTGTTCCAGAGAGTTTAAAGCAAACGTCAACTGATAAAGACGTAAAAGAAGGTGGCAAAGGTACAGATTCTCCAGCTAAACCTTCAGCAGCAAAAGGGGAAACTAATCCAGCTAATCAATCTAAAGAAGGATAAATAATGGAGGGGTAAATTATGGCTAACAGAGTTTATGAAACTCTAGTAACGAAAGAGGATTATCTCGAATTTTCAGGAATCAATTTAGATGAAGAACTTACATCTTTGGCGATTAATGATTTAGGAGATAATCCTGCCCCTCGCTTTATTAAAGGAATAGAAGATTGGTGCAAATTAAAGCTATCTATGCCTCCTTATTATTGGGATGGAATATTTCATACTCTGCACCAAAAAAACCTTTTTAAAGAGGGTATTTTATACCAAATTTCTTATGTGTTAAAAAATGGAAATATTGGAAATGATTCAGGCTACAATATGGCTTCTGGAACTCTTGTACCCAGGTCTGAACTTGAAAAAATAAGTATGTCAGAGGATGCCAAAAACTGTTTTAGAGTTGCTGGATTAATGAATTATGCAAGGATGGTGCGTTATGATTGATATACCTTATGACAATCGAGAAATGACAGACGCTTATTTGCTTTTCAAAAAGAAAGATGATATCCAAAAATATCTATGCCATCAAGGTAGGCCAGTTGCTAGATTTAGAGCTTGCGATTTTATCGATTACAATACAGATAATACTATTATTGGTAGTGTTGCTAAAAAAGATTTAGAACATTTGACAATTAAAACTTATGCTTTTTTAAGTTTTGAAAATGATGATTGGGTTTATGATCTAAAGTCAAAACAAATGTGGAGAATTGAAGCAACAACAATGGCAGATGATGGACAAATGAAAGAACTATCTTTACGGCCTAGAACTGCTATGTTTTTAAAATTAGTAAAGAGGTAATGAAAATGGAAGGTGATTCTTTAAGAACAACAGGAGATCGTTTAGCATCTATTTTATATATGCAATTAAAAGCAGCAATGCCTAGACCAGGGGCAAATCATATCTATTCTAAAGGAGCTATGTTTTATGGCTTTGTAAAAAATGGTCTTACTTTAGAAATGAGTCAAGGAGTTCCTTATTCCCATTATGCAATGGGGTATAGAGATGATGGAAGTAAAAGAGTTCCAAGAGGTAATCTAGAAGCTTTAAACTTCGAAACGATAGAGAATTGTATAAAATCTTCAGCAAATATTATTGTAAGTTTAGTAGGAGGAAAGGTAATATATGATTAATTCTAATCAATTATTAGATTATTTAAAAAGACAAATGTCAGAGCATTTCAACCAAAATGGATTAAATTATAATACAGAATTTCATAGCGAAATGTCTATTAATTCTCACGCAGATGTTGATGTTACAATTAAGGCACTTCCTGGGAATATAACAAACAATCGTGTTACATATCCAATTCAAATTTATGTGGAGATTGTTAACGAATACTTTGAGGAGGTAAATAATGCTTTAATAGATTTTACAATAGTAAACAATGAATCTCTTTTTACACTTACAGGAGAAAGTGGTTCAAACATAATGCAGCTATTTTCAACTCCTACCGTTATGAATTTATTTAATAATAATGGTAAGAATTACTCAACAACAGTAATTATTGATGGCAGCTTTATCGTTTTTGATGGGGCTGTTTTTTCTAATAATACCTATGTTGAAATTAATGGTCAAAAATTAAAAGGCATATTTAACACTTCCTATAATAATTCACACAATTGTGATGGAGTTGTTACAAGGTTATCCCCTATTATTGACAATAAAGTAAACGCAATACAAATTGCTTTAACAGTAGACTTTGACCTTTATATGAAAGATGAGCTCCATAAAAAACTTCTTTCAGAGGCAGACAGCTTACCAATATATGAGGTTAAATACTTTAATGGAATTGTGGAAAGAACTTATTCCATGATTTTAGTAAATCTTATTGAGAATGTTCCAATTGGTGGAACAGCTCAAGTCAAAATAGTTTTTGCAACAGCTTTCAGTCAAGAGGAGTGATGAAACTATGTCTGTTATTATAAAAATAGAACTTCATGGCAATACCTCATCTACAAGTAATTCATTCAGTGATCCTACATTAGTGAATAGCGGTGGAGTTAACTATAATCCCTTAGAATCAAGAGAAGTAAAGACTCCAACAACTATGATGAACAAAGCGAAAGTAGCTGCTATTTCAGCCGCAACTATGGCAGGTAGACAAGCTATTAATTATGCCACATCTAACGTTGGAAAATGGACAGGAAATAGCCATAATCAGACGATTGTAAATAATATAGGTCAAATGGTAGGATTTGGAGCATTAGCCTATGCAAATCCGATTGTCGCAGGTGTGACAGCAGCTATGACGATTGGTACTACTGTTGCAGATAATTTTTATGAGCAATCCTGGGATAGAGCAAGATCGACAAAAGCCTATCAAAGAGCTGGATATAGTTCTTATGAAGAATTAAAAGGAGAAAAAAAATAATATGATTGAAATATTTTTAAATAATACCTGGTTAAATATAACTAAAAATGTATTTTCCAATTTTGAAATTCACGAAAGATGCGACGAAGTATATGCATTGGGTTCTATGAAAGCTAAGTTGAATATAAAAGTTAATATTCCACCTTATACAATTCTTAGAATAGATGAAAAAGAATATTTTTTATGTCATAGTCAGTGTACAAAATATCTTACATATGAAGATTTGTATATTCATGATATAGAGATTATAGAAGCAACCTCTATATTAAGCTGTTACATTCTCGGAAGTAAATCTTTTAGTGTTACTGGGACAAATAAAGAAGACAAGGATAAAATCAATATTATTGCTGAATTAATGAATCAGAAATATAATACTACGTTTGTATTTGATGCTTCTAAATTAACCAAAGAACAAGAATTTCAGTTTGGACCTGGAACTACTATGTATGATGCATTGTTAGTCATTGCTAAAACTTATAATTGTGTTCCTAAAGTGAAAAAAATAGAATATAGCAATAATTATAAAAATACTTTAGTTGAATTCTATTTTTATGAATTGGATAATAAAAGTATATATCCTCTTAAAAATAACAAAATTTTGAATGTTTTATATCATCAGAACTTAAACGATTATTGCGAAACTTTAGAAGCAGAAATGTCAAATGTAATTGATCGTGACACTTTAGTTGAATTTAAGGATTTAACATTACGTAGTGATGATATACGAATGACTGTTGATAATGCAAAATTAGTCCTTCCAGTTAGAATAGAAAGTATAGAAAAATTTTATGTTAAGTTTACTACTACCTATGTTCATTCGGAAGTAAGCATTGCTTATTTGGATTATACCAATTCAACTATCAAATCTCTTATAGAAAATATTCCAGGGATAGAACATCCATTCAGCTATCTTTATATCACTACATATCAAAATTGGAGAGATGCCTTTGTAGTTGATGGAAGTTATCCGCTAGATGATATTTATAACAATCATTTTTCAAAAATAATTCCTAATAAAAATTATTTTTATTCTCAATATTTTTCATATGAGGCTCCTGATTACAACGATAATAATCCATTTTTTAAATTAGTTTCTTATGATCCTAATTCTGATGTATCACGTTTTGAAGCACCACCAGAATTAAGGTTTGATATAACTAAAAGTATATTACCTAAAGATAAATATGATATATTAGGACCTAGAGATATGCCTAAATATTCTTATTATGAAAGCGGTTCTAATTATATTGATGGCATGAATGAGTATTATAAAGCAGATTTTTGGAATACAATTTTAGGCCAAAGCGTTAAACCATTTTTGCATTACGCTATTGAAGATTATACCCCAACGTTTACCTATAATTTTGAAAAAGAAAAATTTAGAACCTCAGTATTTACTAGTTTAATTATTCTTAGTTCAAAGAAAGCAATTGATGAAAAGTTTGATGTAATTGCTAAAACAATTATAGATCCTATGGTTTCGTGCAAGAAAACTAAAAATCCAATAAATCAAAATTTTTATACAAAATCTTCAAGAAGTTACAATAAAGGGGCTAATTTTATTGATTTTGATAAAATGATACATTCTTTACAAAAAAGTAATGATATGTTGGGCTTACCAGAATTAAGTATCGAATATGATTTCACCAATATAGAACCTCCTAAACCAGCTCAAAAAATTATTTATGATGGTAATGAATGGTATGTATCTAGTATTATTAAAAATTATAATCTAATAAATTCCCGTTGTACAATGAATTTAGTTTCCAGTTATAATAAAGTTGCTGAAGTAATTGGAGTTCCAACACAATATAATGAAACAAAAAATCCACTTAACAACATTATGGATAGGCCTATATTATTAGAAGGATTAATAAAAGAGGATGTTTCAAATGATGTTTGGTTTAGAATCAACTTTATTGGAAATAATTACAATTCTATATTATATAAACGAGCTACTATTATGAAGTATCAGGATACAACATACTTATATGCCGAGGCTATAGATCAATATTCTTTTGATAAAAGTACAACTCATTATAATAATGATGTATTTTCCTGCAATGATATAGGATATGTTGATTCTCATAACGAATTTTTGGAGTGCAAAGTTGAAATTGTTTATCTTCCTACTATCAATCTTGAAAAATCAAGGAAACTACCTTTATATATTGGTAAATATCAATTGATAAAAAGTTTTCCATTTTTTAAAGTTTACAAGGATGCAAGAGAGAGAATATTATTTACAATAAAACTCAAAAATGATATACTTTAAGTAGATTATTTATATTGAGGGGGAAAATTTTATGTTAACTATTTTTGGAATTCTTTATATTATTGCTAGTTTGATACTAGCTATTATGGGATTTATAGGAAAAGATTATGTTTTGGCTATTTCTAATTTGTTAGGACTGATTGTTGGATATTCTTTCATATTATTGGCGTCACATACTCAAGCTATTGAGCAAATTTATGGAGAGCAACAAACATTAGATTCTAGATCTTCAGGAAATAATAATGAAATTAATAATTTAAAATCTAAAATTGATATTCTTGAGAAAAAAATAGAAAAATTACAGAATAATTCTAGTTTTCAAAAAAACGAAAATATTAAAGATGAATCTAAGTCTACTACTAGTGATTCAGGTTATGTTAAAGTGAAAGATCTCATAAAAAAAGAAAGATCTTCTAAAAAATAAAGAAAAACAATCAGATTGCTAAAAATTAAATAAAATTATAAAGGGAACTAAAAAGGTTTCCTTTTTATTTTACCAAAAGGAGGATGGTAAGATGAAAGTATGGTTGAATGAAACTTATACTATAACAAAAGAAGAAAATAGAGATTTTGGGAAAGGAAATAATTATTTTGATTATATCGAGATTTATATTCCTACAACAGCTATTGCTAAAGATAATACGATGCCGTCATTTTTGTTTGAACTTTCAAATCAAAAGAAGTATGGACCTTTTATCCATGATACACCAACAGTAGTTGATAGTGATTATACTGTTTTCAAACTGTCACTTCCTGATACTGTTTTATCTGAGGAAGGAAAAATAATTATTACAATTAGTATAAATTATTACAATAGCGATAATAAAATTTATAAAAATAAAAATGTAACAGTTCAAGGAACAGTGTTAAATCATATTACAGTAGAAGGCGATATTTACATTTTAGGCAATGAAAAGGAAATAATAGAAAGTATTAAAAATAAATTGGATGCTTTAAATAATCGAATGCCTGAGAAGTTAAGTGATCTAGAAAATGATATTCAATTCAAAGCTGAAAGTGTTGTTAATCCAGTTATAATCAAGGAAGATGACAAAACTTTAGGTAAAATTGAAATTATTAACAATGAAATAAAAGCAACTACTTATAATAAAGAAGGAAACATATTAAAAGAAGGAGAATTGGCTTTTAAAAATGAAATACCTATTGTAGATGAGGAATTAAATAAAGAAAGTAAAAATGCTATTGAAAATAGCATAGTTGCTATTGCTATAGGAAATTTGAAACAAGCTCTAGATATATTAGCTGATTCTTCTGGACTTTCTGGCTTATCGAAATTAATAGAAGATTTTAATAATTTAAAAGAAGAATGGATAAAATTTATTGCATCTGAAGATGGGAATACTCCAAATGTAATTGACACTTTAAATGAAATTGACTTAACTTTGAAAAAATTGAGTAAAATTACAGAAGATACGAGTTTGTCTTTATTGAATTACACCACAATTGCAGAACATAGAAAAGGACTCTATAACTTAGGAAAATTTGATGTAATAGAAGGTAATATTATTACAAGAAAAACAGGATATATTACCTCTGATTTTGTGGCAGACAATCTAGTTTTAACAGATTGGGACGAGACATATAAACGTGTGACGTTACCACTAATTTCTAACTGCACTGAAATTTCTTTAACATCAGATTACTATATTATTTCTAATGAAATTTATACAAAGGGAAATCCTTTCAATGCGGATAATCCAGTCTATACATTAGGTATTGAAACTAATCAGTTGGTTATTAAAATGCCAGATATGACTCTAGAAGCAGCAAAAGAATTTATTTTCAAAAACCCTTTTGTTATCCAATATCAATTAAATAAGTCTTTCAATGAAAAAATTTTGCCTGAACAATCAATAAATATTTTAGATCAAAGAGGGATTCATTGGTTACAAGAAGAAAGAGAAAAAATATTGAATTACTTTTCTGGCTTCGTTTCAGGAACTTATGGGAATTTAACGGTTACAGACAATGGAGACGAAAGCTATACATTAAATGGTCGTGGTGGTGTTTCAATTCCTATTAAGAAGAGTATTCCTATGGGAACATATTCTTTTTTTGTTACTATAGTCAGCGGATCTGTCACTGGAGGAAGTAACTCTGGATTAATATTCAAAAATCTTTGGATGGGATCGAATAAGCAAACAGAAACAATCACTACATCTAAAGTTAATTTTTGGGCTCATGCTAACGCAGTATTTGACAATTATAGGATAAAAATATCCGTCTGCAAAGGAAATGTAAACTATGGTTGGTATCCATATTATGGAAGTATTGTTCATTATAAAGAACTGGTTAGAGGAATAGAAGATGAGATATTGAAAAATCTAGTTATTCAAAAAGACGAAAATAATCTTTTGAAATTAAAGTATGGAAATAATGTTTTGTCGGAAGTTCCATTAGAGACTGGAGTAGTTGTAGTATCTCCTGAAAATGTTACTTTAAATGCCTCTTACCAATATTTACCAACAGATCAGTTATATCCTGGAAAAGTTGAAACTGAATTTATAAGTATTCAAAATAATACTGGGATTAAGATTTCTATTACTTCAATTGTAGGAACAAGACTCATTGGAAATAAGGTTGTAACAATCAGTAATGGTAGTGCTGCAACATATTCAGAAACAACCAATCAAACAGGTAACTCTTCTGAGTATACTATCACAGTAAACTATACTTGTAATGGTGTTAACTATATTAAAACTAAAACTATCAAACCTACAATAGTGAATTAGGAGGAAACTATGAGAATTAATTTATTGTTTAATAAAGAAAAAAGAATTATTGGGTATCAAGAATTTCCATTAAATGAAGCAGTCTATGTTTATGAACTCGAAGATATGCCTAAAAATTTCTTAAATGGTTCTTATGGAATTGACGAGAATGGTAATGTTATTCTAGTAGATGTTCCACCAATGATCATTAAGTATTTAGAAAAGGAGCAGGACTAATGAATATAACTACAGCATTAGAAATTGAAAAACTACCACCAGTAAAGGAAGGGTTAATTGTTTGTATTGATGAGAAAAATAAAAAATATGCAATGATTCCACTAGACAAATGTAAATTATTAGTCAAGGATAAATATATTGAATTAGGAAGATATCTAGAAGAAATAAAAGAAAATAATACTAAATTAAAGGAAAGTTTTTTATCATTTCAAGAAGAACTGATTCCTAAATTCAATAATTTAGTAAATGAATTTAAAATGTATGTAATTACTACATCTATAAAAAATATTGGAGGTAAATAATATGGATGGATTTTTAGAATGGTTAAAAACTTTGGATTGGGGAAATGTATGTGCTGCTATATGGACTTTTGTCTGTGTATATGGAGTATCGATTTTTAGTTTGATTATTGGTATGTTGAGATTAAAAACTAAAAACATTAATTTCCAGGAAAAACTTGATTTAATGCAAAGTAAATTACAACAGCAATACTTTGAGCAACTTGAAAATATGAAAATAGAACTGATTCAAGGTATAGAAAAAATTAAAGATAATGTTATTTCGGTAAATACAGAATTAAATCAAAAGAAGATTGAAGCTGTGAATAAGGCCGTAGAAGAGGCTAAAAATTCTGTTTCAACTATTGATCCTATGAAAAGCTTTAATATAGAAGAAGCTATGAAGGGGCTGGTCTAAGTGTTTTTTTCTGATATTGGAAATTACTCAACAAAAAAAATTCTAATTTTAAATATCATATTTTCTTTTTTATATTTGGGATTTTTGGTTATTGGGCCAATATCTGTATTATGTTTAAAATATCAGATTGTTGAGCAAATTCCTACTTCAATGAAATTGACAGGTATTGGTCTAATATTATTTGTGGCAGTTGGGTTATATGCATACTTGTATATTAAAAAATTAATAAGAAAATTGCCAGAGATCAAATTAAATCAGCAGAGAATAAAGTTCACCTTAGAAATGATTCTTGATTGTTTCCCGGTTGGACTTTTTTTATTGGCCATTGCAATGACTAAGGACAATGTAAATAAAGCTTTTGAAACAGTTTCTTACTGTTCTTTATTTGTTTTAGCTGCTCAAATTATTGATGGCTTATTTTTAAAATATTTATCTGCTGAAAAAAGTATGAGAAATAAAGCTGTAGAACTTATTGAAATTGATGTAAGAAAAAATAATTTGTTGAATAAAGGAGCTAAAAAATGAAAAAATTGTTTAACAAAGAAACTTTGATAAGAAATTCAATCTCAATAATTATAATTATTTTGGTTTTTATTGTTGAAGGATGTTGGAATTTTCTTACCTTTAAATGGGATTTTAAAAGGCTTTGTGATGCTACTTTTTGGCTTGATATATGTATCCATTTGATTTTATTGATGCTTATAAGGTCAATGGCTCTAAATATTTTCCAAAATATAGCTAGGGATAAAAATACAGATTTATTATTTGAAAAAGAAAAAAATAAGTCTTTGATGAAACTTAAAGACAATGACTTTTCTCCGTGGGTAATAACCATTAAAAATAAGGAAATTAAAATAGAATTTTGGAAAAAAAAGATAAATAGAAAACTTCTGAAATTAGAAAAGTTTTCTAGGAGAAAAGATAAAATTCTTTATGAGTCCAGGGAAGAGGCAGATATTTATGCTAAAGAAAATAATAAATACTGCATAAAAAAAAGAAATTTACTCTCAATGTTAGAGGATGAATGGATAGAGAAAAATATAAATATATTACCTATTAAAAACTATCCAAAAATAGATCCAACTGTATTTAATTTACCAGTTGCAGCTTATGAAAAGGAAAATAACAAATATCAAATTAATTCCAAAATCAAAAGCGCTATAGCATATACCTTTTTAACTTCAGGTTGTATGCTTCTATTTAGTAAAGTTTTACAAAATTCTTTAGAGAAATTTTTGTTAAATGAAATAGTAATTTTAAATGTGATTATTGATATGTTATTAGACGTTATTTTTATAACTTGGCAATTTATTAATGGAATAATGGATTCCTTTAGAATTATAAAAAATGAAGAACTTGTTCCATATATTAATAGAAATAGGATTTTAGAAGAATATATTTATTATAAGAGCCCTAATGAAAAATCCAAAGTAAAGCAAATGCTAGATATTATAGATAGCTCATTGTCAAATAAAAACTAAATATATCCTCCTTGATTTTCTTGATTTTCACAAAATCTACTATAATTATACATATTTCATAAGAAAATAAAGGGAGGAATAATTTATGATTCAAGCTAGAATTGATTTTTTTGCAAGAATGACAAAGGAGGAAAAAGAAACACTAAAGCCTAGTGATTTCACAGTGAGCGAGTTTAAATAAATAGTCTCAGAAACAGCACTAACTGAAGTGGATAGATTAATTATTTTGTATCGCCATATTGATTGTATGACGCATGAACAGATTTCTGAGAAAGTTGGAATTGATATAAGAACATGTACTAAAAGGATTCCAAAGATTGAGAATAAAATAAAAAATACATATTTGAAATTGTTTTATAGATGAAATTAAGGCAAGAAATTGCCTTTTTTCTTTTATTTATATTATAGTCTAAATCATTCCCTCTTTAGAGGGATTTTTTTATTTGTAAATATCATAACATTATCCCATTATTAACACTAAATTTACATAGGTAATGATATTAAGTTTGTTCTCTTAAATAAGTAAAATATTTTTGTGAAAATCAAGAAATCAAGGAGGATATGTTTATGTCAAATTTTAATCCTTATGGAGGGTATGGTGGTTACCCACCTTCCTATCCAGCTCCAACTTATCCAACTCAACCTCCAGCACCTATTCCTACGCAATTAAATACTTATGCTTTTGTAGATGGAATAGAAGGAGCGAAAGCATATCAAGTTAAGCCTGGAACTGTAATGTTATTAATGGATTCCCAAAATCCTATTTGTTATAAAAAACAAGTTAACAATTATGGACAAACAATTTTGTTAGAGACTTATGATTTGATTCCTCACAAAGAAGAAACCAGTCCATCTGTAGAGTATATTACAAAAGACGAATTTCAAAAAGAAATAGAGCAAATAAAGGCTTTAATTCATAAGGGGGAATAAACAATGGCAAATCCATTTATGACGCCCTTAAATGCCGAAAATAAAACAAATATGACGTTAGGAAATATTGTCAGTTCTTTTCAAGGGATACTTTCAATGGGAAGTAATCCTCAACAAATTCAGCAAGTGCTATTAAGTAAATTTCCAAATTTGCAAAAGGTAGCTGAAGAGATACAAAGAAGTGGAATGAACCCTTTAGATTATGCAACTCAGAAAGCTCTTCAAAAAAATATAAATGTTACTCCTGCAATTCAGCAGATGCTTAACATGGTAAATCAATATAAATAAGGTATTAACTGTAAAACCGGTATTCAGATTAATATAAAAAATTATGAAAGGAGAATAATTATCATGACTTACGAAGGACCAGTAGGTGGACTAGGTTACGGCAATGGTGGTTTTGGTAATGGCTGGGAAGGTTTAATCGGACTAGCTTTGGTAGCAGGACTATTTGATGGTGGTTTCAATGGTTTTGGTGGTGGTAGAGGATCCAATGGTGAAATTCAAAGAGGATTTGATACCCAGGCCATCACTTCTAAATTGGATGGTATTAGCAATGGAATCTGTGATTCAACTTTTGCTTTAAACAATTCAATTAATGGAGTACAGCAAACTCTTTGTCAGGGCTTTAGTGGTGTGAATATGTCAGTATATCAAAATGGTACTGAGACTCGTGCTGCAATAACCGACTTAGGTTATAGAATGCAAGACTGTTGCTGCCAAACTCAACGAGCAATTGATGGTGTAAATTACAATATGGCAAAAAATACTTGTGACATAATTCAGGCAAACAATGCTAATACGCAGCGTTTAATTGATTTATACACCAACAACAAGATTTCTACTCTTGAAGCTGAAAAAGCAACTCTTGGAGCTGAAAAAGCAGCTTTAACAGCTCAGCTTTCTCAAAATGCTCAGACAGCCACTATTTTAAATGCAGTGAACAGAACACCTATTCCAGCTTACACAGTTCCTAATCCATATGCTTATGGCTGTGGATACAATCAGGGATGTAATTGTGGATATAACGTTCAGTAATTAAATAATTCTAAGGATTAATTATCCTACTTTCTAATAGGAGGCATAGGTTAATTCTTATGCCTTCTAAGTTTTGATAATATAGGAGGAATATATAAATGTTATTAATAGGAACTAAAAATACAACCTCTCAAACAGTTCTTACAGGAGGTTTAATTAATTTAGGTAGTGTTTATCGTAAATATTGTAAGAAGAATGCTTGTGGAGTAAAAACATTTGATTTTACTAATAATGCAATTGCTCTACAGCAACAAGGAATGTACAAGGTGACTGTTTCAGCCACGTTTACAGGTACAGCAGCAGGTACAGCTACAATTCAACTATTAGAGAATGGAGTGGCAGTTCCTGGAGTTTTGGCTTCTCAAACTATTACTACAGCAGGTACAGAAATTAGAAGTATATCTTTTGACTATTTTGTTTTAGTTGATTCTACATGTCTATTAGGAAATGTTTCTACAGTTACTAAGAACATTTCTTTGCAAAATACAGGTGTTGGCACTACAATTACGAGTTTAATTGTCGATGTCCTAAAGGTATCTTAAGGAGGTTTTTATAAATGAGAGAAAACAGATATTTAAGAGACAAAATGATTGGAAGATATTCCGATAGAGAATATGATGGTAGAAATCGCTATGGTTCAAGTGAAGGATATATTTCCTCTAGTCGAAGAGATAGAAACGACTATGAAGGTAGTGACTATAGAGATCGAAGAGATTATGAAGATGACGATTTAGAGGAAGAAGATCTAGATGATGACATTGTAGATGATTTAGATGAAATCCTAGAGGACGAGGAAGAAACCGAATAAAATTTATGGAGAAGGTTTAGGCCTTCTCCTTTTCTAAAAGTAAAAGCTCCCAATGTATGGGAGCTCTTATTTTTTTTATTCTGGCACCGCATTCGTGATTCGAACACGAACTTTTTGACTTAGGAGGTCAATGTTTTATCCATTAAACTAATGCGGCATGCAATGCATATTATACCAAACAATATAAAAATTTGCTAGTCAAGAGCGTAAAAATTATATTTTTATTCACAAAACGTCCGTTTTTATGCAAACAATCTAGTGTGTTTTCTGAATAATAATGGTATTTTCAGGTAATAATAAAATTTGTAAATATGTTAAAATATCAAGGAATTTTAAATACACGCTTTCCGGTGTTTCATACATTAAATAGAAAGTTTTTAAAAAAACACAAAAATTCATTGACATATCCTTTTTTTTTGATATAATCAAAATGCTGTGTCAATTGTGCCTTTATAAATAAAGGCTTAAATGAATGGTATAAAACGAGATATCCTTTAGGGATAGAAAGGAGAATATAATATGCTAGACAAAATAGAAAAGCATTTAGAAACTATGAAAATTGAAGAATTTTCTTTATCAGATCTAAAACTTTATACGGAGATTGCTATAGAACTTGATCGATATAAAAATGATTCATGTTTTTTGAAAAAAATTAAAGATATAAGCGGACTATCAAGTGTAATCTTGAAATAAATTAGAACGATTATAGAACGGTCATAAAAAACAAAAAAGCCAAAATATATTGATATTTCAACGTATTTTATGATATTTGCAAATATTTTGTTTTATATGGTTTTACCAAATTTTGAAAAAATAGAACGATTTTTAGAACTATTTATCTTAACTTTTTAGCCAGATCTAACTGCTCGGAGAATTCAGAATGAATATAAGTAGTAGCGCTGACTTTGGGGGTGTTTCCAAGTCTTTTAGAAATGACGAATTCATCATAACCTAATTTTCTCAAATTGGAAGCGTGACTATGTCTTAAAGAGTGTGGATGTAAGTCGTAAATTTCTCCTAACTTTGTATCCTCTCCTAATTGCCTCATAATTCTACGAAGTTTTTGCTGATTCAAATAATTCCCCTTAAGCTTAAACATGATATTTTTAGGTTTATAAATTTCTATATACTTGCTTAACAAGTTACTTGTTTGAGTATCTAGTGTTAATTTTCTAATAGAATTTGCATTTTTAGGAGATTGAATATAATCTTTATTTTTTATTCGCATATAATTTTTATTGATTACTAAATAGTTGTCTTTAAAATCCTCCACTGTAATAGCTGCCAGCTCTCCAATTCTTATACCAGTATAATAGAGTATGTTTAAAACAATATAATAATAGAAGAAATTGTTCTCTTTGGTTTGATAATCTAATAATGGTTGGCATAACTTTTCGAAATCTTGTGATGGTATATATTCGTCCTTTTCATTCTCTATAGCTATTACATTATGTTCTTTAATTTTTTCCATTAAAGCATATTGTAAATTACCAGGAAGATTGTACATTGTTACACCATAATTCAAACATGATTTCATTATATTAATCAACCTATTTTTATGTTCAACAGAAATATTTAACTTTTTTATTTCATTTTTCCAATTTAGGAAATCATTCGGATTTAATTTCCGAATTTTTTTATTTTCTATCATAGGAAGATAAATTTTTCTAAAGCTCTCATAAGTTCTATAAAGAGTAGAATCCTTTAAATTCCCTTTTGCTGTTTTGCAGAACTCATCAAATAAAGCTAATAAGGTAATGTCTTCTCTAGCACCAAAATCTTTTTCTAACTGTTTTTTACATTCAAATTCCGCTTGCTGAGCTTCGACTTTACTATCCATATGCCGTCCATTCCAACGTTCTTTTTTTATTTTCTTTTTATTGAAATAGAACTGAAAGTAATATCCTTTCCTTCCATCTGTAAACTTGTATACTGGCATAATAAAATCTCCCCTCTTATAATTAGTTCTCAGTTAAGCATAAAAAATATTCAGGCGTAACTTTAAATATTTCGCAGCTACGCTTAACTACATTTGGATCAATTGTAACGGCTTCCTCATTTAAGATGGCTAAGGCCATATCAGTTGTGATTCCAACTTTAAGTGCGTATTCTTCAGCTGTGGTTACTCCATTTTTTAGGCAGAGAAGAAGTGCTCTGTTTTTCATACCGCTCATCCTCCTTTCAATTGTAATTGCATTATGATATATTTTCAAGCATTGCCTATCAATATAATTTTTTATTTTTTCTATAATTTCATTGGTTAAGTTTAATTTTTGAGAAATATTTTCATTAGTTCCATTTTCTATTAATTCTAAAATATATTTTTTATCCAAACTAAGCTTTTTTATTAAATAATCATTAGTTTTTGTTTCTAGTTTGTTGACAGAGGTAGCAGAAGAACTCAAATTATAAAAAGTACCATTTTTGATATGTTCTAGTTCATGTTCTATAATCCAGTACTTTTCTAATTCTGTAAAATTTTTATTCTTATTTATAGCAATAATATATTGATTTCCAGTTTTAATAGTAAAAGACTCAATGTCTTTAAAATCGTAATCAATTACAGAGATATTATATTGTTTTAATTCTGCTTCTAATAATTTGTAGTTATTCATAAAATTATTCCTTTTTTTAAAAATCAATTATATTTCTCTTTAGCTTTTTGTAATTTTTCTAGTCTTGACTGCCAACCACCATTACTAATGTCATAAGCATCATATTTTATTCCTGTTTTTGCAATATCAATTGCCTCATCATACCGTTTTAATTTTTTTAGAACATTGCATAATGATATCCAAAAATAGTCCAATCTAATAACTGGTTTTACTTTCCAAAGATTTAACCAATCATTTTTTAAATCATAAGCTAATAAACCATATTTGGCTACTAAATAAAGATGTCTTTCGTCCTTAGGACATTTTTTATATATCATTTCAGCAAAATGTGTAAAATTAAGTGCTTTTTCATAATTATTAGTTGTATATTTATCATTCATATAATATACTATCTCTTCACATCTAAATGGATTGATAGGAATCAAAGGTTCATAAAAAATTATTAAGTCATCTATTAAACTAGTGAAACCATAGTACATCAAACCATTCACATAATGTAAATTATCTTTTATGTCTTTTGTGGGTAGTTCATAATAGAAATCATCTACTATTTTTTTCTCTGACCTATCCAAATTTGAATACAAGTCATTTAAGGCTAAGTATGTGAAAATTGGAAATGATTCAGTCGTATCTGTATGTTTTTTAAAAAAATCACAAGCATTTGAATTACATAATTTTAATATTTTTTCACCAGACATCTTTTCTATTTTTTCATTATTTTTAACTGGAAAAATAGCTTTTTTGAATTCTTCAAAATAATTCATAAATTATCTCCTCTTGGTTACTTTTCCTCTCTTGAACTAATATATTTAAGAAAACTTTCGACCTCTTTTTTTTGTTCCTCTGTAACAATTCCATGTTGATTATAAAATGCAATATCTATATCATTAGCTGATGGAATTCTTTCTTTTGACAATGAGATATTCTTATCATTTGTTTTACCTAGAAGATAGTCAGTAGAAACGTTAAAAAAATTTGAAAATATTATGAGACTATCTGAAGTGAAATTTCTCTCACCTCTTTCAATCATAGCAATGTTAGAATATGAGATATTTACTTTCTCTGCTAAATCACGAAGTGTTAACCTTTTTTCTTTGCGCAAATCGCGCAGCCTATTGCTCATCATCCTCACCTCTTTATATAATTTTATTACAAATGCACAAATAGTGCAATTTTGTGCACAAAAAGTGAAAAAATATGTTTACAATTTGCACTATTTGTGCTAAAATGTTGATACAAAGCACTTATGGTGCACAAAAAGGGAGAAAGTGAAATGAATAAAACAAAAGAGGAAATTATATCTAGGACTAGTGAGTTACTTTGGGAAGCTTATGATTTAATAAGTGATGTCCTTCAAGAAGTAGACAATCATAATGATGACTTTTTAAAAGAGATTAGATGGCTTATTTTTGATTTAAAGTATAAAGGTATTAGGCCTATAGCAGAAAAATTAAATAAAGAAAAAATCAATAACATTCATAAAAAAAATTAATGGAGGAAAGAGCAAAGATGAAAATAGTTGATTTTGATGAAAAAGAAAACACAGCGTATATTTTAACTGAGGCTATTATGTGTGACACAAGAGATATGACTTATAGGGAAAGGTCGATAGCTATGGGAAAGCATTTTGCTTTAAGTTATGATGAAAGAATAGAATTATCACCTTATAAAGAACAAATAAAAGCTGAACTTGCAAAGCATCCAAATTGTAAAATATCCGAATATACAACACTATAAAAGAGTCCCTGAAGAGTCTTTGAAGATTAAGACGAAACGTCGCGAGACGTCGGACTTAAAGGTCCAAAACAATCCTGCGCTAGTTAAATTTTTATATATTATCTCTTATCAATTTTACGGATAACTGGCGCAGGATGAAAGGAGGAAATAGATATGCAAGAAAAACTTTTGATTACACAATTAGATGAGGAAAAGGATGTGTTGTCAGAACATTTGAGTTGTAGGGTTAGTCCCATGGTGAGAAAACAATATGAAGAAATTGCTTTAGCTACAAGTAGAGGTCTAACTGATGTAGTTAGAATTGCTTTAGTTTGGGCTCTAGAACATATTGAAGTAGTTAAAGAAGAAATAGAAGAATTATAGAAGCCAACTGATGATGACTTTTTGGCAAGAGTCGAAACCGCTACTCATACAATATTTAGTATTGTCCCTGAGCCAAATAAACAAATAGCTGCAGCAAGCGGTCTTGGTAGCCATACCAAAAAAAATAATAAATTAGGAGGATAATAAAATGGCAAATGAAAAACAAAAGTATATTTTTAGAGGCGATAGAAGTGGAGTATTCTATGGTGAATTGCTAGAAAGAAATGGACAAGAGGTTACGATAGGAAATTGTCGTAGATTATGGTATTGGGATGGAGCAAATAGTTTAAGTGATGTTGCAACTATTGGAACTATGCGCCCAGAAAATTGTAAGTTTACTATTGCAGTTGAATCTCTTACTATTTTAGATTGTATTGAGGTTATTCCATGTACTGAAAAAGCGATTGCAGTTATTAATGGTGTTGAAGCATGGACGAGAAGTTAATTGAAGAATGGCTTAAAGTAGAAAGTGGCTCTGGCTCTGGCTATGGCGATGGCTCTGGCTCTGGCTATGGCGATGGCTCTGGCGATGGCTCTGGCTATGGCTATGGCTCTGGCTATGGCTATGGCGATGGCTCTGGCTATGGCTCTGGCTATGGCTATGGCGATGGCTATGGCTATGGCTCTGGCTATGGCTCTGGTATATCATATTATAATCAACATAAAGTTTGGATTATAGATACTATTCAAACTATTATTAAACATATTCGTGGAAATATTGCTAGTGGATATATTTTGAATAAAGATCTAACATTAGAAAAAACTTTCGTCGTAAAAGGAAATAATAAATTTGCTCATGGAACCACTTTAAAAGAAGCTTTCCAAAGCTTACAAGAAAAAATATTTGAAGAATTGGATGTTGAAGAAAGAATAAAAGAGTTTAGAAAGCATTTCAATTCTAATGATAAATATTTAGGAAGTGAGTTTTTCACCTGGCATCACATATTAACTGGAAGTTGTCTACAAGGACGAAATACTTTTGTGAAAAACAATGATTTAAGTCTTGAAGATAAATTCACTGTTAAAGAATTTATTGAGCTTTGTAAGAACGATTTTGGTGGAGAAATCGTCAAACGTTTGGAAGATTATTATTAAATCATAATAAAAAAAGTAATTTTAAGAAAGGAAAAATTCGGAAAAAATTTTCCTTGCAATCGATGATTAACCATTACTACTTTTGAATGATAAAAAGGAGGTGATACAAATGAATAAAGTAAAAGGATATAGAGTTATGGTTAATATGACTCAAGAAGAAATGGCAAAAGTTCTTAAGATAAGTGTTCGCGCATATATAAACAAAGAAAATGGCTCCTTTGATGTTTCAGAGTTAGTTAAGATTCGAGACACATTGAACGAGAGAAATTTAACTATTTCTGGAAGAAAGATTATGCTAGATGACCTAATTTAATTTTTTTATTTATTTTGTGCACTTATAGAACACAAAGAAGGGGGTTCAAAATGGAAATAGATAATGTGATTAAAAAGAAACTAGAACTATTAATTAAACCAGTTTGGGAAAACACAGACATAAAGTTATATGCTAATTGTGGATCTAATACAGCTGTTAGAATCCACCAGGAAGCTGCAATAGTACATGGTGGAGTAATCAAGGTTCTTCCTAAAAAGGTTAAAAGAGACGCTGTTTTAAAAGCTATGGGACTTGATCCAGATAGGGAAATCGGAAGATTTGCAGAAATATTAAAGGAAATGAAGGGGATATAAAAATGAAAATTGTTCAGCTAGAAATTAGCAATTTTAAGAATATAGGCCATGCCACCTATAATTTTGAAACAAATCCAGTGATATTCAGTGGTGAAAATGGCATCGGAAAGTCCAATACATTGAACGCACTTATGTGGATGATTACAGGAATGTTATTGACAGACAAGTATGGAGATGGGGAAAACGATTTGGACACTATTGTACCAAAAAATCATGAAAAGGGAATGCATACTGAAGTTTCTATCACTTTTGAAAATGGTACAAAGTTTACCAAAATTTATAAAACTAGATTTAGTAGAGAATCAGGAAAAGCAAACGGGCATACTACTGATTTGCTAGTCAATGGTGTTATTCAAAATAAAGTCGAGGATTTCAAAAATCTTTTATATGAATGCTTTGATTTTAAAGAAGTATTTAAGGCACCTGAGGTAAAAGAGATTAATTTATTTGTTGATCCCTTATATGCTTTGCAGAAACTTAAACCAGAGTTACTTAGAGGCTTGTTAGCAAAAATAGGATGTGAGATTTCTAATGAAGAAGTCTTTGAGTGTGGATTTGATGATTTAAAGCCGTATGAGTCTAAATATATGGGTAAGTTTGATTCTATGAAAAAAGACCTAAATAATCAAAATACCAAAATAAAAAATCAGGTTAAAGATATAAAAAGTAAGCTTGAAACTGTAAATGAAGTTGAAGAATTCACAATGGATAAGACTAATTCTTTAAATGCTACCAAAGAAAAATTGATTTTACAAAAAAATTCTCTTATTGGAACAGATCATACACTTGCTATTCAGGATATCGATTACCAGATTAAGGAACAGGAACTTTTAAAAGAAACTGCAATTCAAAAGGAAGTAGCATCTATTAACGCTCAGTTAAAACTACTTGATGATAAGGCAAGAATTGAAAATCAAAAGCTAGCAATGGCTGTTAAATCTAAAACTGAAGAATATAAGAATAAAGTAAGTGGTCTTGAACTTGAGATTTCAATAATAAAATCTAATCTTGGATCTTTAGAAAGTAAAATAAATGATTATCGTAACAAGATTAAAAATTATTCTTTGGAAGCAAAAGATTTAACACAAAGAAAATCCGATATGGCTATTAAGCTTAATGTAGCGATTGGAAAGACCTACAGTAACTATTTTACATGTCCAAATTGTGGAGAATCCTTTCCAGCAAGTGAAGAGGATTTAAAAAGATTTGAATATGAAAAGAGAGTTGAAGTAGAGGACTTACAAAATAATATTCGAGAATGCAATTCTAAGATAGCTACTTTAAAGGAGCAGTGCTTTGCTTATGACAAAGACCTTAACAAATTAGAAACTGAAAAAACGAAATTTAGCGCGTCTTTGTTGGAGTATGAAAAAGAATTGCTAGCGGCTAAAAATGCTTTAGAAACGGCCGAAAAAGAACCTTTAAATACCTCTGGATTAGAATCTGTAAAAAAAGAATATGAAGAACTTGTAACAAAGAAAAATCAAGTACCAAATAACTATGTTATTTATGATCAAAAAATTCTAGAGTTAAAAAATGAAAAGGAAAGAGTTTTAGTTCATAATCGTGAGCATATCCAATCTGAGGTTTTAGCAATTGAAGAAGAGCTAGCAAATATTGAAACAGATCTAGCGGCAGAATATGTAAAACAATCTGACTGGGCTAAGAAAGTGGCATGGCAGAAAGAACTCGACGCTAACATAAAACAATTAAATGACAATGAGTTTTTACTTGGCAGAGTTACCGACTTCATTAATACAATGATTTCAAAGCTTAATAAAAAGGCTACTGAAAAGATTGGTATTGAATTTGTTATGTTAGAAGAGAATCTAACCAATGAAAATTTGAATCCAGTTTGCTATGCAATTATAGATGGAGTTGAGTTTAAGAGCGTGAATACGGCTAAGAAACTAGAGGTTGGTATTAAGTTCATAGAAAGACTGAAAGAAATAGCAATAGAAGAATTTGAGGTTCCTAAAAATAGCTTGCCAATATTAACAGACAAGTTAGAGGGTATTGCTCATTTGGAAAAAGTTAAAAACTTAACAAATGAGCAGCTTATAGGAACTAGAGTATCTTGTGAAAAGGTAATCACAATTTTATAGAAAGGGAAAGAAAAAAATGAGAAGTAACATTTATACGTTATCCTGTTCAGATGCACAAATTGAAGAATGGGTAAAGCTTAAAAAGGAAGGTAAACTTTCAAATAATGACTGGAGTCGGATGACAACAGGATTAAGAAATAAAATTTTAAGAAAGATGGGAAAAGAAACTTATGCAAAATAATTCTAATTTTGGAGCAAATGCTCTACAAGGAACAGGAACTGCAAATGCTCCTGCTCAATACAAATCATTCTCAAATTTTATGGAAAAGGTAGGTTCTAAGTTAGTTGAAAAAACTTTAAATGATCCTAAACGTAGAACACAGTTTATAGCAAATGTTATTAGTGCAGTATCTACAAATCCTACATTACAAGAGTGTGATCAAACGTCTGTTGTGTCTGCAGCATTGCAAGCAGAAGTTTTACACTTTCCAATAAATAATTCTTTAGGTTATGTGTACTTGGTTCCTTATCAAGAGAAAAAATGGAATCCAGCAACCAAGCAAAGAGAAGTTGTAAAAATAACCGCACAATTCCAATTAGGCTATAAGGGTTATATTCAACTTGCTATTCGTTCAGGTCAATATCGAAAAATAGATGTTGCAGAAGTTAAAGAAGGTGAATTATTGGGATATAGTCCTTTAGGAGAGTATGAGTTTAAATGGATTGATGATTACAGAAAACGTAAAGAGGCCAAAACAGTTGGATATGTAGGAGAACTAGAATTAGTAAATGGCTTTAAAAAGACAGTTTATTTCTCTTATGATGAAATGTTGGATCATGCTAATCAATATTCACAAGCATTTAATTTAGAAGATTACTTCAGATATATTAAGGATGAAATTCCTCAAAAAGATTTATGGAAATATAGCTCTTATTGGTATAAAGATTTTGATGCAATGGCTAAAAAAACTGTTATAAGACACCTACTATCTAAATGGGGAATTATGTCTGTCGAATTGCAAACTGCATATCTTAATGATCAAGCTGCATTTGATGCCGATGGTCATAGAGAATACATTGATTCTAAAGAATTTACAAATTCCAATACTGAACAGGTTGCACAACAACAATTAACTGATAATGGGTCAATCAAGCCAACAACACCTACTCCACAAGAGCAAGGAGAAATCAAAGTTAATGAAGAAACAGGAGAGGCCATAATTCCTG
>CATLFA010000015.1 GCA_949927585.1 uncultured Clostridiaceae bacterium | reverse complement strand
TTATAGTAAGTGGAAGTATATTTATTGCGTATAAAGCAAATAAAAAAATAGAAAGTTGCATAGCAATAAACTTTGGACTTATAATATTAAGTTTATATATATTTGGTATGTTAGAAATACTAAAATATGGAGTATGGATAATATCATTTTCTAATATAATACTTGGTATATATACAATAATAAAAAACAAAAACAACATGAAGAATTTAAAAGGAAAAATACTAACACCAGGATTTACATTTTTTACAATAGTATTCTTAATATTAATAATAACTTCATATAATAAAAATTTAGTAGACTATGATCATTATTTTTATAGAAGTTATAATACAAAAGTTTTATATTATACAAACAGCATGAGTAGAGGTTATGCAGCTTTATATCCACCAGCAATAAATTTACTAGAATATTTCTTTATGAAAATAATAGGTTCATATATACAAGGAATAGAGGCATTTGCAGTACAAATGTTAGGATTTTCTTTATTAATACCATTATTTAATAGAGAAAACAAATCTAAATTCATGAATACAATAATTACAGTATTAATAATTTGCATTCCTACAATATTCAAAAACTTAGTATTTTATGAATCAGCATATCCAGATGCATTATTAGGATTAATAATAGGATATTGTCTTTATATATTAGTTTGCGAAAAAGATAATAAATTTAAAATAATAACAACAGCATTACTATTATCTGTATGTACAATTACAAAACCAATAGGATTTTGTATTGCTGGAATTATAATAGCTATGTATATAATAATACAATTATTAAATAGTAAGGAGAATATAAAGAAACTTTTAAAATCTAAAGAACTAAAAAATATACTTATATTAATATTTATAGTTTTATTAATATTCTCATCATGGGAGATATTTAAAAAGATAAACAATAAATATAATGAAGAAATACGAGGCTCAAATTCTTCAAGAGTAGAAGGGAATCCAATTATATATACATTAAAAAGCATAGCTACCACTACTTTAGGCTACTATGAAGAAAATCATGATGCTGCAGATTCAAACAATGATTTAATACCTAAGTTATACTCAATAGAAGCGGTAAAAACACCAATAAAAATCACACTATATGGTGTTATAGCGATAATAATAATTACCTCTCTTATATTATATAAACATGTAATAAAAGATGAAAACAAGAAAAAATTTGCACATATAACTACTTCATTAATAATAGGTTTAATACTATATATTTTATTATTACAATTATGCTATATTATAAAATTCTCAACAAAAGAAATGTTAGGGCATAATGGACTAGATAGATATATGCCAACATTTTTACTTGGAATGATATATGTAATAATAACAATAACCATTAAAAATATGGAGCAAAGGAAATATAGAAAATTAAATTATATCATATTAATTGCAATAATAGTTGCATTTACACCATTACAATCAATAGCAAATGTAAGTATTACATCAGGAATATATAATATTAATTCAATAGAATATTGTAATAATGGTAGAATACCAGCAAGAAAAATAAATGAAAAAGTAGAAGAAGATGCAAAGATAATTAGTATATCAGAACAATATAAAACAGATATATTTAACTGGATGATAAAGTACTATCTATATCCTGACCATAAAGTAGAAGTTTATAATGAAATAACTGAGAAAACAATAGAAAATATAGGAAATAAAATCCTAGAAAGTAATGATACCTACTATATGTTTTTTGTAAGTGTAAGTGATGAATTAAATGAATTACTTAATAATAAGTTTAATAGTAATATAAAATTAGAAAAAGAAACATTATTAAAAATCCAAATAGAAGAAAATAAGTTAAAACTAAAAGAAATACCCTTAGACTAAATATAGTCAAAGGGTATTTCCTTAAATACAAATATCAATGTGACCTGCAAAATTTGCTTTAGTTCCCGCACCACTGTTAAACCTCTTCCCAGTGTGGACAGCGCTGGTAGCTTCCACTTTTCTTGTCTTTGTAGAAAGGTTAACTTTTTGCACATTAGGAACTCTATTCAAATAAGTTGCAGCTACATCATAAAAATTAGTATTAATCATAAGAAACCTCCTTATGAAACAAAGGTCAACAAGTATCTAAATATATTATAACACAAATGTTCTAAAAATACAAATAAAGCTTGCAATAAAGCTAATAAATATATATAATAGAGTAAATAGAAAAGTGTTAAAGTAGCCACCTTTTATATTGATATATATTATCACAAAAGGTTACTGTATATATAAGGAATACGGCTATTTTGATTTTAACAATAAAAAGGAGAAAAAATATGAAAAAAATAAGTATTATAATTCCAGCATATAACGAAGAAGAATCATTACCATTTTTATACGAAAGATTAAATAAGTTAATGAATGAAATAAATAATTACGAATTTGAAGTGTTATTTATAAATGATGGCAGTAAGGATAAGACAATAGAATTAATAAAAGAAATGAGAAATAAAGACGAGCGTATTTGCTATGTAGATTTTTCAAGAAACTTTGGAAAAGAAATAGCAATGCTTGCCGGGTTAGACTATGCAAAAGGAGATGCAGTAATATTTATGGATGCAGACCTTCAAGATCCACCAGAACTAGTACCAGAATTAATAAAATACTGGGAGCAAGGTTATGATGATGTATATGCAAGAAGAAAATCAAGAGAAGGAGAAACCTGGCTTAAAAAATTCACATCAAAAATGTATTATAAAGTATTACAAGGACTAACAAGAATACCAATACAACAAGATACAGGAGACTTCAGATTATTAGATAGAAGATGTGTAAATGCTTTGAAAAAACTAAGAGAATCACAAAGATGTTCAAAATCAATGTTTAGTTGGATAGGCTATAATAAAAAAGAAGTATTATATGATAGAGACCCACGAATTGCAGGAAAAACAAAATGGAATTATAGAAGATTAATAGACTTAGCAATAGACGGAATAACATCATTCACAACATCACCACTAAGAGTATCAACATATTTAAGCATACCAACATTCATACTATTAGGAGTATATTTCATATATGTAATAGCAAAATGTATAGCACTACAAGTAGCAATTCAAGCCTTCCAAGCAATAATACTACTAATACTATTCTTCTCAGGAATACAAATAATGCTATTCGGAATAGTAGGAGAATACCTAGGAAGAATATTCAATGAAACCAAAAATAGACCACTATACTTCGTAAACGAATACAATGGCGAAAAAGAAACAAACGAATAACTAGTAGAGCACTAGCTATGGGGACGGTTCGTAATCGGAAACAAGATAGATAAGAACCACAAGAAGCAAACTAAAATAATCTGGCTAGATTAGTAACTGTCTCCATTGCGGAAACAAAGAAAAAAATCTAAAAAATATAATAAATATAAATAAATGATGTAGGGGCGATTAATAATCGCCCTACATATCGAATTAGAAATAAAAATAAAGAGATAAAAAGGAAAAGAACCATGGAAGAAAACCAAAACCTAATATGCCCACAACTAGAAAGTAAACAAGAAGAAAGAATAGAAAACACCCTAAGACCACAGTTGCTAAAAGAATACATAGGACAAGACAAAGTAAAAGAAAATATGAAAATATACATAGAGGCTGCCAAAAAAAGAGGAGAGCCTCTTGATCACGTTTTACTATATGGACCACCAGGACTTGGAAAAACAACATTAGCAGGAATAATATCAAATGAAATGAAATCAAAAATAAAAGTAACTTCAGGCCCAGCAATAGAAAAGCCAGGAGATTTAGCAGCAATATTAACAGCATTAACAGAAGGTGATGTACTATTCATAGATGAAATACATAGGTTAAGTAAAAGCGTAGAAGAAATACTATACCCAGCATTAGAAGACTACGTATTAGATATAGTAATAGGTACAGGCCCAGCTGCAAAATCAATAAGAATAGACTTGCCAAGATTTACATTAATAGGAGCAACCACAAAAGCAGGTTCACTAACAACGCCACTTCGTGATAGATTTGGAATAGTAGATAGATTAGAACTATATAGCACAAAAGACTTATCAACAATAGTAAAAAGGTCAGCTAAAATATTAAACATAGAAATAGACGAAAAATCAAGCATAGAAATAGCAAGGCGTTCAAGAGGAACACCAAGAATAGCAAATAGACTTCTAAAAAGAGTAAGAGATTATGCTTTAGTTTTAGGTGATGGAAATATAAACTTAGAAATAACAAAACATGCACTAAATAAGCTAGAAATAGATGAACTAGGATTAGACAATATAGACAGAAGAATATTAGAAACACTAATAATAACATATGCAGGTCGCCCAGTAGGACTAGAAACAATAGCAACAACAATAGGAGAAGAAGTAGATACAATAGAAGACGTATACGAGCCATACCTAATACAAATAGGCTACATAGCAAGAACTCCAAGAGGAAGAATAGCAACACCACTTGCATATAAACATATAGGAATAGAATACAACGAATAAAATTGTAGGGGGTCTCAGCCATCAGCGACCTGAGATTCCAAGAAAATGCTTAAATAACAAATGTAAACCTTTAGTTTATGAAAGGAGAATAAAATGAAACTATTATTACATACATGCTGTGCACCATGTAGTGTCTATTGTATAGATTCTTTAAGGCAAGAGGAAATAGAGCCAACAGTATACTGGTACAACCCTAATATACACCCATATATGGAGTATAAAGCAAGAAGAGATACATTAAAAGAATACACAAAAAGTATAAAAGTAAATGCCATATTTGAAGAAGAATATGGATTAGACGAATTTTGTAAAAATGTAATAAACAGTTTACAAACAAGGTGCATAGACTACTGCTACAAAGTACGTTTAGAACAAACAGCAAAATACGCAAAAGAAAACGGATATGACACTATTAGTACAACACTACTAATAAGCCCATACCAAAAACACGAAGAATTAAAACAACTAGGAGAAAAAATAGCAAAAAAATATGGCTTGCAATTTTTGTATCGAGACTTTAGAGTAGGTTTCAGAGAAGGACAAGCAAAAGCACGTGAACTAGGCTTATATATGCAAAAATATTGTGGATGTGTATTCTCAGAAGAAGATCGTTACGCCAAACAAATAAAAAATGATTTGTTAACTAATAAATGAAATGTTTAAATAATAATTATAAGGGGAAATGAATATGAAATTAATTAATATAGAAGAAGATATTCAAGAAGTTTTTTATATTTTTGCTGCATACTATAACCAGTAATTCACGAGTTTTAAATGAATATTTAATAGAAGGTGTTTTAGAGGAAATACTAGAATAAAGATATGAAAAGGAGAAGATAAATTTTGAGTAGATTATTATTAGTAGATGGAAATAGTATAATGAACAGAGCCTTTTATGGAATAATGGGCTCTAAAATGTTAATGACGTTAGACGGAACATATACAAATGCAGTATATGGTTTTTTAGCAATTTTATTTAAAATAGAAGAAGACCTAAACCCAGACTATATAGCAGTGGCCTTCGACCTAAAAGCACCAACAGCAAGGCATAAAATGTATGAAGGTTACAAAGCTACAAGACATGGAATGCCAGATGAATTAGCACAGCAAATGCCTATAATAAAAGAGCTATTAAGAAATATGAATATAACTATAATAGAAAAAGAAGGCTATGAAGCAGATGATGTATTAGGAACATTATCAAAAAGAGGAGAAAAAGAAGGAGTAGAAGTAACAATTCTATCAGGGGATAGAGATACTTTCCAATTAACATCAGACCATATAACAGTAAGAATACCACGAACAAAAGCAGGAAAAACAGAAGTAGAAGACTTTGATAGAAACAAGGTATTAGAAGTATATGGTTTAGAGCCAGAAAAGCTAATAGAAGTAAAAGGACTTCAAGGAGATACCTCAGACAATATTCCAGGAGTACCTGGTGTAGGAGAAAAAACAGCATTAAGTATAGTAAAAGAATATGGAAGTATAGAAAACCTTTATAAAGAAATAGAAGAAGGAAGAGCATTAAGTATCAAAGGAAAAACAAGAGAAAAAATAATAGAAAACAAAGACTTAGCTTATCTTTCAAAAGAACTAGGAACAATAAATATCAATGTACCAATAGAGGAAAGCATAGAAAGTTTAGAAAAAAAAGAATGGAATAGAGAAGCGGTATTAGAAAAATTTAGAGAGCTAAAATTTAATAGATATATAGAAAGATTTGACTTAAATAATAATCTAGGTATAAATGAATCTAACAATAAAGAAATAAAAGAGCTATTTGAAATAATAGAATTAGATAATCAAAGTAAAGAAATAGAAGAACTAATTAATAATATAAAGGAAAATAAAGAAATAGTATATTATTTAGATAAAGTAGATAACAAAAATACTAATAATATAATAAAAAAAGAAATAACGTCAATAAGCATAATACTAGAAAATAGAGTGTATTATATTAATACTATAAATTTAGAAAAATTAAAAGAAATATTTGAAAGTAACGAAATAAAAAAAGTAAGTTACAAACTAAAAGAAGACTTTTGTATATTAAAAGAATATGGAATAACAATGAATAATTTGAATTTTGATGTAGAAATAGCAGCATATTTATTAGATCCAACAGCTAGTAAATACATGATAGAAAGTTTAGCAAGCGATTACCTAGAGCTAGACAAAAACGAATATATGTCAAAAAATGGAGTAGAACAAAAACAAGATAAACAAATAAATTTATTTGAAACAAATACTGAAGAAAAAGAAGATAGTAAAAAATATGAAGTCTCATTTATAACATATGTAATAAATGAATTAAAAAACTTACTAACAAAAAAACTAGAAGAACAAAATAGTTTAAAGCTATTTAATGAAATAGAAATGCCACTTGCCGAAGTTCTTGCAAAAATACAATATGAAGGAATGTATATAGATAAAGAAGAACTAATAGCATTTGGAGAAGAGTTAAAATCAGGAATAGAAAGCTTGAGCAAAGAAATATATAGTTTAGCAGGAGAAGAATTCAATATAAATTCAACACAGCAACTAGGAAACATATTATTTGAAAAACTAAACTTAACAACTTCAAAAAAGACAAAAAAAGGCTACTCAACAGATGTAGACGCATTAGAAAAAATAAGAAAAGAGCACCCAATAGTAGAAAAAATATTAGAATATAGAAGCTTAATGAAATTAAATTCAACATATGTTGAAGGAATGTTACCATATATAAACGAAAAAACAAAAAGGATACATTCATACTTCCACCAAACAGTAACAGCAACAGGAAGAATAAGTTCAACTGAGCCAAACTTACAAAACATACCAACAAGAATAGAACTAGGAAAGAGGTTAAGAAAAGTATTCAAACCAAAAGAAGGCTATGTATTCATAGATGCAGACTACTCACAAATAGAGTTAAGAGTATTAGCACATATATCACAAGATGACCACATGCTAGAAGCCTTCAAAAATAAAGAAGACATCCATAAACAAGCAGCCTCAAAAGTACTAGGAATACCAATAGAAGAAGTAACCAAAGAACAAAGAAGTAGTGCAAAAGCAGTAAACTTTGGAATAGTATATGGAATAAGTGACTTTGGGCTAGCTGAACAACTAGGAATACCAAGAAAAGAAGCAAAAAAATATATAGAACAATACCTAGAGAAATATAGTGGAATAGATAAATTTATGAAAGAAGTAGTAGAAGAGGCAAAAGAAAAAGGATATGTAGAAACACTATTTAATAGAAGAAGATATATACCAGAACTAAACTCAAACAACTATATGGTACGCCAATTTGGCGCAAGAGCCGCAATGAACACTCCAATACAAGGAACAGCTGCAGACATAATGAAACTAGCAATGGTAAACCTAAATAAGGCGCTGGAAGAAACAAACCTAGAAGCAAAAATAATTCTGCAAGTACACGACGAACTAATACTAGAAGTAAGCGAAAAAGATAAAGAACAAGCAAAACAGATGCTAAAAAAATGTATGGAAAATGCGGTACAATTAACAGTACCATTAGAAGTAGAAGTATCCGAAGCAACCAACTGGTACGAATGCAAATAAGTAGATTGGCTAGCATTAGGGACTGTCCTAAATAGCGTAAAGAAGTAGATTACAATAAAAGTAACTTATCAACTATGTATTAGAAGTCTAAATAATAGGATTAGCAGGAAGAACATTAAAAGAAAAAGATATTCACATAGATTATAAAATTAAAATATGAGGTTCCAAATTGGAATCTCATTTAAAATGATTGTTTAATAATAAAAATTATTTTAAAATTATAAAAAATAGATAATAATAAAAATGAGATGAAA
Organism: uncultured Clostridiaceae bacterium; assembly: GCA_949927585.1. Taxonomy (GTDB): domain Bacteria; phylum Bacillota; class Clostridia; order TANB77; family CAG-508; genus UMGS1663. The sequence continues at coordinate 31,740 of CATLFA010000015.1, read as the reverse complement.
TGAATATATTTAGTTGAAATTATAATAAAGTTATGCTAGTATTATTTCATAACAAAAAAGGAGAACAAAATTTGAAAAAGAAAACAAAAATCCTAATAGTAATATCATTAATAATACTTATAATACTATTTGGAATACTAAAGATACAAAATTTCATATTAAAAAAGATATATAAAACAAACTATTCAGAGTATGTATACAAATACTCTGAAGAAAACAACATAGACCCACTACTAACCTTCGCCATAATAAAAGCCGAAAGTAACTTCAACCGAAATATAAAATCAAAAAGTGGAGCAATAGGACTAATGCAACTAATGGAAAGTACAGCATTAGAAGAAGCAGAAGAAGTAAACCAAGAAATAGTAGTAACTGAAAGTTTATACAATCCAGAAATAAATATAAAAATAGGAACAAAATATTATGCAAAACTAATAAAAAAATATAATAACAATATGCTATTAGCATTAGCAGCATATAATGCAGGAATAGGAAATGTAGATAAATGGATACAAGAAGGAATAATAAAGGAAGATGGATCAGACATAGAGAACATACCATTTAAAGAAACAAATAATTATGTAAGAAAAATAGTAAGAGATTATAAAATATATAAACAATTATATAAATAAAATAATCAATTACCATAATTGATTACAAAATAATAGTATAAGTTTTCATAAAAGATTACAAAAAAACAAATGTGAACAAATAGTGTCCTAAATATGTTGAAAATACGTTATCAACAGAGTTATCCACAGTATCCACAAAAATTATTTTTTAGGAAACTGTAAACAAATATTACAAAAACAGTAAACATAAGAAAAATGTTTGAAATAAAATTGTAACAATTATGTAATACAAAGATGCGAAAGTATGTTTTTTGAAATGAAAATGAAATAAAAACAGGAAAAACAACAAAAAAAGACAAATAATATTGAAATAAAATTTGTAATATAGTAATATTATTGTAATAAATAAAAGGGGGATAAAAAATGGAAGCAAAAATTATAGGAGACTCATTACCAGTAGTAACATGTAAATTAAAAAAAGGAGAAGCAGTAATAACAGAAAGTGGAGGAATGAGCTGGATGGATGAAGGCATAAAAATGAATACATCAACAAATGGAGGTATAATGAAGGGATTAGGAAGAGCATTAGCAGGAGAATCTCTATTTATGAATACATATACAGCAGAAAGAGACGATGTAGAAATAGCATTTTCATCATCTTTTCCAGGAAAAATATTAGAATTTGATTTAAGTGATGGAGAAACAATAATAGCACAAAAAAGAGCATTTTTATGTGCAGAAAACTCAATAGACATATCAATGCATTTTAGAAAAAAACTAGGAGCAGGTTTCTTTGGAGGAGAAGGCTTCATAATGCAAAAAATAACAGGACCAGGAAAAGTATTTTTAGAAATAGATGGAGAAGTAATAAAAAAAGAATTAGCAGAAGGTGAAAAGCTAAAAATAGATAATGGATATGTAGCAGCGATGACAAAAGGAGTAGACCTTAGTATAGAAACAGTACCAGGATTAAAAAATATAATGTTTGGAGGAGAAGGGCTATTTTTAACAACCTTAAAAGGACCAGGAACAGTATGGCTACAATCAATGCCAATATCAAAACTAGCAAGTTTACTATATGTACCTAGAGGATAGTTATCTATTTAGGACTTTGTTTCTAAGTTATCTGCATAATCATTTCATTCCATACAGATAACTTATCGAAATGAAAAATCAGTCCTTAAAAATAATTTATAAAATATTCTAGAAATAATCACTTGTAATTATTTCTAAAATATGATAATATATAAAGTATAGTAAATAAAAATCCAATTAAAAAGCAAAGTATGTAATTAAAAAATATAGAAAAAGAGAGCAAGGTTAAAAAGCTGAAAGCCCTGCCTATGTAAATTACAGAAATTTCACTTTTTAGGACTATTTTTGAAAATAATAGTAGGAAATAGCGTATACCTGCGTTAAAGGTTAAATAAGGTTAATGAAAAAGTAAACATTAATAAAATTAGGTGGTACCACGAATAAAAGCAATTCGTCCTATGTAATAGGATAGAATTGCTTTTTTGTTCAATAAAAAATAGGAAAAGAATTAGAACGCACCAAAGGAAGGAATTGGTGCAGTTCAATTATTTCTTTAAGAGGAGGAAAACAAAAATGAAAGAACAAATTGAAGGAATTAGAAAAAATGCAACCGAAGAAATTCTAAATGTAAAAGACGCAAAAGAATTAAATGACTTAAAAGTAAAATATTTAGGAAAAAAAGGTGAACTAACAGCCGTATTAAGAGGAATGGGAGGTTTATCTGCAGAAGAAAGACCTGTTATAGGAAGTTTAGTAAATGTAGTAAGAGATGAACTAGAAAAATTAATAGAAGAAAAAGAAAACGCTTTTAGAACAGCAGAAATGGAAGAAAAACTTGCAAAAGAAAAAATAGATATAACACTTCCATCAAATAAAATAAAAAGAGGAAGTAAACACCCATTAAACAGAATAATAGAAGAAGTAGAAGATTTATTCGTATCAATGGGCTATGACGTAGTAGATGGACCAGAACTAGAAACAGACGAATACTGTTTTGAAAGATTAAACCTACCACAAGGACACCCAGCAAGAGATATGCAAGACAGTTTCTATGTAACACCAGAATATTTATTAAGAACACAAACCTCAGCAGTTCAAGCACATGTAATGATGGAAAATGAAGAAAAGTCACCAGTACGTGTAATCTGCCCAGGAAAAGTATATAGAAGAGACGATGATGCAACACATTCACATCAATTTGCACAAGTAGAAGGCCTAGTAATAGATAAAGATATCTCACTAGCAGACCTAAAAGGAACACTAGAAGTATTTATGAAAAAAATGTTAGGAGAAAAAACTCAGCTAAGATTTAGACCAAGTTACTTCCCATTCACAGAACCATCATATGAAGTAGATGTAACATGCTTTAAATGCCAACGGAAAAGGATGTAATTTATGCAAACAAACAGGCTGGATAGAGCTATTAGGTTCAGGAATGGTACATCCAAACGTACTAAAAATGAACGGTTACGACCCAGAAAAATACACAGGTTTTGCATTTGGAACAGGACTAGACAGACTAGCAATGTTCAAATATGGAATAACAGATATACGTTTACTATATCAAAACGACGTAAGATTCCTAAATCAATTCGATAGAATGGACTAGAAAAGATAGTGAATAATGAATAATGTTGAAATGTAGGGGGTCGGACCCATGGGCAACCCAGCCCTTCGAAGAAATAGCTTAAAAATAAATACATAAAAAATAAAAAATAAATTCCCAAAAGTGACAGATACCCCATTTGGAAACGTCCCCAATGGGAAGGAAAAGGAGAGAAAAATGAAACTAAGTACAAATTTTGTTAAAGATTACATAGATATAGATGTAGACTTAAAAACATTAGCTGAAGATATGACTAAAGCAGGAAATGAATATGATAGTGCAGAAAAATTCATAAATGCTACAAATTTAGTAGTAGGAGAGGTCATGGAATGTGAAATGCATCCAGACTCTGACCATTTACATGTATGTAAAGTAAATGTAGGAAAAGAAACTCTACAAATAGTTTGCGGTGCACCAAATGTTAGAAAAGGTTTAAAAGTTATAGTAGCTCTTCCAGGAGCAGTTTTACCAGGAGATTTCAGAATAAAAGCAGGCGTTATTCGTGGCATAGAATCTAATGGTATGCTTTGTTCAATTGCCGAACTTGGTTTAGATAGTAAATTTTTAAAACCAGAAGATAAAGAAGGAATACATGAATTACCAATAGAAACACCAGTAGGAGAAGACCCTATTAAACTTATGGGAATGGAGGATGGAGTTATTGACTTCGAACTTACAGCAAATAGAGGAGACTTACTAAGTGTACTAGGTATGGCATATGAAATAGGTGCAATTTATGATAAAAAAGTAAAAGAAGTTGAACTATCACATTCTGAAAGTAATGAAAATATAAATAACAATTTTAAAGTAGAAGTAAATACTGAAAATTGTTCAATATTCCTAGCAAAAAAAGTAGAAAATGTAGTAATAAAAGAAAGTCCAGAATTCATTAAAAATAGGTTAATGGCTTCAGGAATAAGACCAATAAACAATGTAGTAGATATAAGTAACTATGTTATGTTAGAACTAGGCCAACCACTTCATTATTATGATGCAGACACATTAAATGGAATGTTAGAAGTAAGAATGGCAAATGAAGGAGAAAAACTAACAACTTTAGATGATATAGAAAGAACATTAAGTACAGAAGATATAGTAATATCTGATGGAAATAAAGCAATAGGATTAGCAGGTGTAATGGGAGGACTAGAAACTGAAATTACAGAAAATACAAAAAATATTATTATAGAGTCTGCTATATTTGATAGTGTAAAAATAAGAAAAACATCAAAAGAAATATTAAGAAGTGAAGCAAGTACTCGTTTTGAAAAAGGTTTAGACGCAAATAGAACATATATGGCAATTGAGCGTTCTTGTAACTTACTAGAAAAATATGCAGATGCAAAAATAGTAGGTGGTCTAGTAAAATATGATACTACTAATTTAGAAGATACAAAAATAGATATAACTTTTGAAAAAATAAACAAAGTATTAGGCTTAAAAATAGAAAAAGAAGATATACTATATGTATTTAGAAAATTAGGTTTCACATATGAAGTAGAAAATGAAGTGGTTCATGTATCAGTTCCAAAAAGAAGAATAGATATAGAAATAGCAGAAGACTTAATAGAAGAAGTAGGAAGAATTTATGGAGTAGATAACATAGAAGGAAGACTACCAGCGCTTCCACTAAAAGAAGGTTCATATAATAAAACAATAAGAAATATAAGAAACAAGATGATAGACTTGGGACTAAATGAAACTTTATCATATATATTAGTAAATGATAAAGAGGCAGTAAAATATAGTACAGATATATTTGAAGCAATCAAATTATTAGACCCAATGACAGAAGAAAGAAACACACTAAGATATAGTATGATACCATCATTAGTAAAAATATATGAATACAACAAAGCACGTAATCAAAAAGATGTATCTATATTCGAAATAGGAAAAGGATTTTATAAAAAAGATGATAAATTTGGAGAAAATACAAAACTATGTGTATTAATGACAGGAGAAAGAAATAGTGGTCTAAACACAAAACAAGTAGATTTTTATGACATAAAAGGGATTACAGAAGAAATACTAGATTACTTAGGATATAATGGAAGATATTCATTTATGATAAAAAACCTACTTCCAAAAGAATTCCACCCATACCAAACAGCAGAAATTAATGTAAATAATGATATAGTAGGAATAGTAGGGAAACTACATCCAGAAGTTCAAAAAGATAATGTATATGTACTAGAAATAAACTTAGATAAATTGCTAGAAAAGAAAACAGGAAAAATGAAATACAAAGAAATTTCAAAATTCCCAAGCGTAAAAAAAGATTTAGCAGTAATAGTAGAAAAAGATGTAACAAGTGAAGAAATAGCAAAACAAATAAAGAAACTAGCAGGAAACCTACTAATAGGAAGCAAAATATTTGACGTATACACAGGAACAGGAATAGCCGAAAACAAAAAGAGTATAGCATACTCACTAGAATTCGGAACACAAGAAAGAACATTAACAGACGAAGAAATAAATACAATATTAGAAAAAATAATAGAAGGACTTGAAAAACAAGGCGCAGAAATAAGAAAGTAGAAAACAATGACGCATAGGGGACGTTTCCCTATGCGTCATCTGTCTCTTTTTAAGTCATTTTTGTTACGAGAATAATCTTGAAATGGTGTCTGCCTGACTGTCAAAGTCCTGTTTAATTAAATCGCAGGCGTATTTGAGTTTTATCTCCTTTTTCTTATCGTTAGGAACGCCAGAGCACTGCCGGTTTGTAAAATGGTCTACAGTTTCATAAGTAATCTTAACCTTATCTACATGGCAAGCATACTCACCGCAGGGCCGTGAAAAGTAAGAATCTTTACCTTTATATACCTGCAATACAGGGCATCCGTTTGCTTTGTAAAGGGTTGCAACAGCTTCGGTAGTTCCATTGTTTTTAGCAGCGTAGTCCCACTTCAAATCCATATTTTATTACCTCCTACATTTGTAATGTGATAATGTTAATAGTTACCATAATACGATTATATCACATATTTATAATTTGTCAAATATTATATTATAAAATAATATTGCTAAAGAAACGAAACAAGTATAAAATAGGAGGTAGAATTTATATAAAAGGAAGAAAAATAAAAATGAATAATAAAAAAGTAGTAGTTCTAGGTGGAGGAACAGGATTATCCACACTATTAAGAGGACTTAAAAATTTTCCATTAGATATAACAGCAGTAGTATCTGTATCAGATGATGGAAAAAGTACAGGAAGATTAAGAAAAGAATTTAACATTCCAGCAGTAGGAGATATAAGAAGAGTATTGATATCACTTGCAGAAATAGAGCCATTAGTAGAAAAAGTACTAAATTATAGGTTTACAACAAATAGTGAATTAAATGGACACACAGTAGGAAACTTATTATTAACAGCAATAACAAATATAAGTGGAAATATGTCAGATGGAATAGAAGCCATAGGTAATGTATTAAACTTAAAAGGAAAAGTATTACCATTAACAGAAGACAATGTAATATTAATGGGAAAAATGGAAGATGAAAGCATAATAGAAGGGGAACACAATATTACAGAAGCAGAAGAAAAGATTAAAGATGTATTTTATAAAGAAACTCCAATAATATGTGAAAGTGTAATTAAAGCAATAAAAGAAGCTGACTTAATAATATTTAGTATGGGAAGTTTATATACAAGTATAATGCCAAATTTAATAAGCAAAGATATGCTAGAAGCAATAGATAATAGTAAAGCAAAATTAATGTACACTTGCAATATGATGACTCAACCAGGAGAAACAGATAACTATACAATAGTAGACCATATTAAAGTATTAAATAAGCATTTAGGCACTAGAAAAATAAATGTAGTAATAGCAAACAATGGAGAAATAGAAGAAAGCATAATAGAAAAATATTCAACCTTAGAGCAAAAAGACCAAGTAATACTAAATAAAGAACAAAAAGAAGAATTAAATAAAATAAATGTAGAAGTAATAGAAAATAACTATGTAATAGTAGAAGACGAACTAATAAGACACAATGCAATAAAACTATCCACAGATATATTTACATATTTAATAAAGTAAAGAAGTTACTTCAATGTGAAGTAACTTCTTTTCTTAAAAATATTAGCTCTCTTTTTCTACATATTTTGTACATATATTATCATTTAAGAAAATTCCGCACTTTGGACAAAACATTCCAATACAATCACTATAAATTTTTTCAGGATCCCCTCCATAATACTCATTCATAGGGTTACATTTATGATATACATATTCAAAATCTTGATCTCCTTTAATAACTGTATCTTCTTTACATTCTTCAACTAATTTATCTTTTTTATCACTTTTAGATTCTTTTAAATTATCAAAAGCTAAATTAAAAGAAAACATATGAGATATTTGTTTCTCAACTATTTCATACTTTTGTATCCGTTTATAAATATAACCACATAAAGGACAAGTTTTAGTAGTAATTTTTATTTTTGTCATATATACCTCCTACAATTGTAAAGGAAATAAAATTAATGTTTACCAAACAATTATAATATACAGAACATAAAAAGTCAAATAATGTAAAACATAGAAAAATGTCAAAAACTTTTTTGGTGAAAAGTATGAGAATTAATATAAAACAAAAGTAAATATATAATAATAGCTGAAGGATAATAATGTTAATCATAAAATATTGGATATATGTTATGCTAAAATTTAGTGAAGAAGAAGTATTAGGAATGGTCAATAAAGCATTACAAGGAAGACCAATATTAATTATGCTTAAAAAAAGTAAAGCAAGTAACAAAAAAATAAGAAAATAATATAATATACAATAGGAGGCGAAAGTTTTAATGGGAGAATTTATATTAAACGCAATATTATGGACGCTTGCACTATATGGAGCTTTTGAAATTATAAAAACAATAATTAACATATATACATATACAAATTTAAAATCTGACGGTATTTATATAATAGTAGCCGTCAAAAATCAAGAAAATAAAATAGAAGGATTTTTAAGAAATTTCCTATTTAGAATAATATATGGAAAAGAAGAAAACATAAAAGACATTATAATAGCAGACTTGGATTCAACAGATGAAACAGTACAAATATTAAATAAATTATCAAGAGAATATGAAGGTCTAAAAGTAACAAATTGGAGAGAATGTAAAGAAGTAATAGAAAATATAAAATAATTTGTCGATTGTGTCCATTGGGGACGTTTCCTAATGGGTAATCTGTCCCTTTTGAGACATTAAGTAAAATTTATTAATTATACCTATTTATGGATATTTCCAATCGCATGAAATTATTTTTGTTCGAGTAAAAAGGATAAGTTTGAAGAATCAAAACTTTTTGAAGGATTAATAAAGATTCTTTATCAATAAGGGGATTATTAGTTATTATTGTTATTAGTATATCATTAATATTTGCAGTATAATAGATAAAAAACTTAAAAGAAAGGTTGTAAACGCCTTTCTTTTTTGATATACTCAAGAGAAGATAAGACTGATATAATATATATACTATTATTTAAAGTGAATAGTACAAATTTTAGAATTTGAAGAAAAGAGGCAGGCGTTGGAAATAACAGGTGAAGTTAAAGAAATAATATATCAAAATGAAATAAATAGTTATACAGTTGCAGAATTTGAAACGAAGCAAGAAGAAATAACAATAGTAGGGTATCTTCCATTCATTAATGTTGGAGATACTCTTAAATTAGTTGGAAAAATTGTAACTCACCAAGACTATGGAGAGCAATTTAAAGTAGATACTTTTGAAAAACTAATGCCACAAACTTTAGGATCTTTAGAAAGATATTTAGCAAATGGAACAATAAAAGGAGTAGGACCAGCAACAGCAAAAAAAATAGTAGATACTTTTAAAGAAGAGACAATACATGTACTAAAATTTGAGCCACAGAGATTAGCACAAATAAAAGGGATAAATGAAGAAAAAGCATTAACAATTTCAGAAACTTTTATAGAAAATTTGGAAGTATGGCAAATAGTAGGATACTTAGAAAAGTTTGGAATAGGAATTCAAAATGCAAGAAACGTATATAAAAAATTAGGTTTAAACGCAATAGAAGAAATAGAAGCAAATCCATATATATTAATAGATGTAGCAAATAATGTAGATTTCAAAAAAATAGATAAAATGGCAATAGATATTGGGCTTCCATATGATAATGACAAAAGAATAAAAAGTGGAATAAAATATGCAATAACATGCACAAATTTAAATGGTAATTGTGCAGTATTAAAAGAAAACTTAATAACTTTTTGTAAAGAACTTTTAGGAGTAACAAAAGAAGAAATAGAAGAAAATATTATAGATTTAAAAGTAAATAATCAAATAGTAATAGAAACCAGAAATAATAAAAGTGAATTAGAAAATATAATAGATGAAGTAAAAGGAAAAGAATCAAATGTCCAAAATTGGGTATATTTAGCCTCTTACTATAAAGCAGAAGAAAATATTGCAAATAGAATCACAATTTTACAAAATTCACCTAATATAAAGAAAATAAAAAATATAAAAACAGAATTAAAAAAGATAGAAAAAAGTTCAGATATAGAATTATCCGAAAAACAAAAAGAAGCAATAGAAGCGGTAAATGAAAATAATGTATGTATAATAACAGGAGGACCAGGTACAGGGAAAACAACAATAATAAAAACAATAATAGAACTATATAAAAAAGATGGCAAAAAGCCAGTGCTTTGTGCACCAACAGGAAGAGCAGCAAAAAGGATGACAGAAACAACAAGAGAAGAAGCAAAGACCTTACATAGACTTTTAGAAATAGGAAAAATGGAAGAAGAAAGCAAAATTGCAAGTGTAGACTATGAAGTAGCACCACTTGATGCAGATATTGTAATAGTAGATGAAGTATCAATGGTAGACTTATTTTTAATGAATTATTTAATAAAGGCATTATATCAAGGAACAAAATTAATATTAGTAGGCGATATAGACCAACTTCCATCAGTAGGCCCAGGAAGTATATTAAAAGATTTAATAGAATCTGAGCAAGTAACTACAATAGTACTAAATAAAATATTCAGACAAGCTGCAAAAAGTAAAATAATATTAAATGCACATAGAGTAAATGAAGGAGAAAAGTTTTTAAATAAAGAAGAAATAGAAAATGAGAATTTAATAGACTTAAACGAAGATTTCTTTTATATAAATGAAGTAAACCAAGAAAAAATACTATATAATATAATTTCACTATGTAAAGAAAGGCTTAAAAATTATGGAAATTATGATTTCTTCAAAAATATACAAGTAATTTCACCTACAAAAAAGGGAATGCTTGGAACAAAAGAATTAAATAAAATCTTGCAAAAAAACCTAAACCCAGAAAATGATTTATTAGCAGAAAAACAAATAGGAGATATAACATATAGAGAAAATGATAGAGTAATGCAAATAAAAAATAATTATGATATATTTTGGGAAAGAGAAACTCCAGAATATGAAACTGGTACAGGAGTATTTAACGGAGAATTAGGTACAATAATAAAAATAAATGAACAAGATAAAATTTTAACAATAAAATATGATGATGAAAAGCAAGCAGACTATATGTTTCAAGACTTAGACCAAATAGAACATGCTTATAGTATAACAGTACATAAATCACAACGGAAGTGAATTTGATGTGGTAATAATGGTAGTGCCACAAGCTTCACCAATGCTATTAACAAGAAACTTATTATACACAGGAATGACAAGAGCAAAGAAATTGTTAATAGTAATAGGAAATCAAAACATAATAGACTTTATGATAAAAAACGCCGATATAAAAAAAAGAAATACAGGCCTTGCATATAAGCTAAAAAATAAATAAAAATCCAAAAAAATAACTTGACTTATATGTTGAATTATATTACTATGTTTGTACAAACAAATGAGAAATTATAAATAATATTTTTTGAAAGGAGGACAAGCATATGGAAGAAAAGATTTTAAAAGAAATATTAGATGTAGTAGTAGATATAAAAACAGAACAAAAAGAAATGAAGCAAACAATGAATAAAATGGAACAAAGATTAGATGGAATAGAACAAAGACTAGATAATGTAGAAGAAGAGCAAAAAGGAATGAAGCAAGTATTAGACGATGTAAAAGAAGAGCAAAAAGGAATGAAGCAAGTATTAGACGATGTAGTAGAAGAGCAAAAAGGAATGAAGCAAGTATTAGACAATGTAGTAGAAGAACAAAAAGGAATGAAGCAAGTATTAGACAATGTAGTAGAAGAGCAAAAAGGTATGAAACAATTACAACAAGAAATGAAGCAAGTGCAAAATGTAATGTGTCAAGACATAAAATACTTGTTAGCTGAACAAGCCGATACAAAGACCATTGTAATTGAACTTGTAAATAAAGTGGGTGAAATGGATTTAAACAACAAAGCCAAAATATATCAATTTCCAAAAAGATAAAAAATACATAAATAAAAATTAAATTGCAGGGGTCATACTTTGGGCGACCTTTTCTACGAAGAAACTGCTAAAATGAATAGTACACGCTTGAAGCGTGAATAGGGGCAAAGAAAGGAAGTGTTTTAAACATGGAAACTTTTAAAAATGCCCTTATTTTTTTATTAAATGAAATAATAAATGAGCTATATCCAAAACAATGTATAATATGTGGAAAATTATATAGTGATGAAATATGTAGCAAATGTTATAAAACATTAGAAATAGTAGCAAAATCGCAAAAAAATAAAAATAAAAGTTTTAATGAACATATATACTTATTTAAATATGGAGGAACAATAAGAAAATTAATAATAGACTATAAATTCAATGACAAAGCCTACTTAAGTGATTTTTTTACAAAAATTATAATAAAAAATGAAAAAATATGTAGAAAAATAAAAAGTTATGATATAATCATACCAGTTCCAATACATAAAAAAAGAAAAAATGAAAGAGGATATAACCAAAGTGAACTTATAGCAAAGAAAATTGCAAAAAATACAAACCAATTACAACTAGTAACAGATAGTTTAATAAAACAAAAAAACACAGTAGCACAAAGCACACTAACAAAAGAGCAAAGAAAACAAAATGTAAAACAAGTATATAAAATAGCAAATAAACAAAAAATACAAAATAAGAAAATAATTTTATTAGACGATATATACACAACTGGAAGTACAGTAGAAGAATGTTCAAAAATACTAAAACAAAATGGAGCAAAAGAAATTCTAGTACTAACAATAGCAAAAGACGAAATCAATTAGAAGTCAGAATTCGAAAATATTGTAGGGGTGTGGCCTTGTGTCCGCCCGTTCTTCAAAGAAATCACCCTAATTCCGACATCTAACATCCGATTTCTGACATCTGAAACAAAGGAGGAAAACAAATGGAAGACCTAGTAGAAAGCATATTAGATTACATTAGAGCAGACTATACCGATTATGCCATAATGATAAATGGTGAATGGGGAAGCGGAAAGACATATTTTTGGAATCATAAAGTACGTAACAAAATAGAAACCATGGAACTAAATGGCAAAAGATATAAAACAATATATATGTCATTATATGGTATTTCAAACCTAGAAGAAATAAGTAAAAAAATATTTATAGAAACGACTCAACTAATGGATAAAAACCTAAAGAAATTCATGGGTAATAATGGACAATTAACAATACCAGAATATGCAAAAACAGGTTTAGACATGGCAAATTTCTTTGGAGTTACACAAAATGGAGACAAAATAGATTACAAAGAATTTTTCTCAACAGACGATAAAGTACTATGTTTTGATGACCTAGAAAGAGCAAATGTAGACGTAATAGACATACTAGGATATATAAATAACTTCGTAGAGCATGACCATATAAAAACAATAATAATATGTAATGAAAAAGAATTATCAACAAAACTAAAAAATAGCAACCTAGAAATGAAAACCTTTATAGCAACATATCTTTTAGATAAAGAAGGAAGCCTAATAAAGAAAACAGATAAACCAATGGTAGAAAGAATACAAGACACCATAGAATATGTATTCGACAAAGCAAATGACTATGAAAGAATAAAAGAAAAGTTAATAGGTGAAACATTTGAATATGCACCAGAGTTCAATTACATCATAAATGGAATATTGATGAGATATGAGAAATATCCAGATTTAATAAGATTTTTAAGAGAAAATACAAACCTTATAATATCAACCTTTAACAAAAGTGGAACCAGAAACCTAAGAATACTAAAGCATGCTTTAAATGACTTCAAGAAAATATTTGACATGGTAAATAAATCATATCCAAATACAAATCATAGAGTAATGCAAACAATGTTAATATTCACAATAGCTATATCATTTGAAATAAAAGCAGGAAAAGTAACAAAAGATAAATTTGTAAACATAGGAAGCAACGAAGAATATAAAGCAATATTAGTATCATCAAGGGTATTTATGGACAATAGACAATTCTATATAAAAGAATTTGATAACAACTATTATTATAACTTTAAAGCAGAATATCGTTTCTTCAAATTCATAGAAATGTATGTACGTACACGTATATTTAATATGAAAGTATTTAAAGAAAATATGGAAGTAATAATAAACACAGTAGATACAGACAAATTACCAGGATATAAAAGACTACTTACAGAAGAATACTGGAAAATTTCAGATGACCAATTCGACAATATTATAGAAGAAGTATTAGAAGACGTAAAAAATGGAAGAATAAAACCAATAGAAATAGTAAAAATATTTGCATATTTTATGTATTTTATAAAAAAAGACTTAATATCATATGATATCAAAACAATAAAAAGTGTATTTATAAATGGACTTAACATATCATCATTAAATGCAAACTATTGTCCAAATGTAAAAGAAGAATTAGAGTCAATATCAGTAAAAGATATAGGCTCAGATATGGAAGAAATATTAAAATACTTTGACAATGTAAACGAAACATTAAAAGACAAAATGTATAGAGAAAAAGCAGAAGAAGTATTTAAAAATGTACCAATGAAAATGGAATTATTCTACGATAAATTTGCAAAAGAATGTATGACTCTGCCAATCTTTAAATACTATGATGTATTCCAAATGTTCCAAAGAATATCATGTGCAAGCAATGAAGATATAGTAACAATAAAAGAAATGCTAGAAGAAAGAGCAAAAAAATATACAAAAGAAATAGAACCAGAAATAAAGAATATCAGAAAATTAAAACAAGTAATGGACGATTATATAGATGGAAAAGAAAGCACAATAAAAATAGTAATGCTAGAAGACTTCTCAAAAGGACTAGATAAAATATTAGAATTATATAAAACACCACCATTTATGAACAACAAAAAGGAAAGCAACAATGCTAATGTATAAAAAATCATTTTAAATTGTAGGGGCGATTTTAATCACCCGTTCTTCGAAGAATTAACCTTAAATATAATCTGTAGGGGTCGCCACCTTCGGTGACCCGCAATACCAAATTAAATTTGAAAAACAAAAAAATAAAATAATGCATAAAATTTCCCTCTTTTGTCATAATAAGATTAAAAGTTATGATAAAGGAGGGAAAAATTTTGAAAGCAACAGGTGTTGTAAGAAGAATAGATGATTTAGGAAGAATAGTAATTCCAAAAGAAATAAGAAGAACTTTAAGAATAAAAGAAGGAGATCCACTAGAAATATTTACAGATAGAGAAGGGCAAGTAATATTAAAAAAATATTCACCAATAGGAGAACTATCAGAATTTGCAACAGAATATGCGGATACGCTTGCAAAAACAACAGGGCATATAGCATGCATAACAGATAAAGACACAGTAATAGCAGTTTCAGGGGGATCTAAAAAAGAATATTTAGAGCAAAGTATAAGTAAAGATATAGAAAAAATAATGGATTATAAAGAAGTATACGAAAGTAAAGAAAATAATAATATAGCACTTCCAATAACCAAAAATACTGAAGCAAAAAGAAACAACTCACAAGTAGTATATCCAATAATATCAGATGGAGACGCAATAGGAACAGTAATATTGTTATCAAAGGACGAAAAAACAAAAATGAGCGACGTAGAGAAAAAAGTAGTTCAATCAGCAGCAAGTTTTTTAGGGTCACAAATGGAAGTGTAACGTATAGACACACTAGTAAAAAGTAAAGTAAATAGCACAAACCATTGGTTTGATGTAGGGGCTTAATCAGTAAGGAATATGTAAAAGTATTTACTGAATTATGCCCTTTTTATAATTTAATGAGTTTAGAAATTTTAACTACCACAATTCTTAAAAATTACATAAACATTACAACAATATTACATTTATATTATAAAAATCAAAAAACATTGAAAAACCTTAATAGTTGTAGTATAAATAAATTAATAATAAAAGCGATAACAAAGGAGGAAATACAATGATTAAAGAATATAAAGTAAATACAGCAGAGCCAATGGACGGGGGAGTAGAATTAGGAACAGCACAAATATTACCTACTAAAATTAACAAATGGACAAAAGTTAAAAGCTTCTTATTCAAAGAAATAAAAATAGAATTAACACCATATCAACAAAAAGTATTTAAAGAAGTACATGATTTTTGGCATCAAGATATAACATGGAAAAAAGTAAAAGACTTTTTATTACAAGATATAGAAATAACATTATAATAAAAAAGAATTCACAAATGAATTCTTTTTTTATTTTATATGAAAAAGAAATATTATTAGCAAATTATAAAAGAAATAGTAAATATAAAATGAAAAAATCAGAAGTAAAAAATAGATGACTTATAAACAAATAACATAAAGAACAGGTAAAATTATGTAAATATGTTGATAATTAAATTTAATAGTGATATAATTATAATAAGTGAAATTTAAAGGAGGAAAAATATGGAAAGGTCAACAATAAAATTTATAACAATAAGTATTTTATTATTAGCTATAATATTACTTCCTAATATAGTCTCAGCAGAAACACAAAATAGCATAATAGTAAAACAATCAAATAATTATATAATATATAATGAAAGTATAATGAAAGAAGAGTTTACATTTGCGTTTGGGAATTCAAAAGAAGAGAAAGATTTAATATACTTCCCATCAGCAAAAGCAGAAAATGGAGAAGAAGGAAGAAATGTAGCATATATAGATGAAGAAACAAAAGCATATATAAATGAAACTGGAGATACTTTCTTTTTTGTAAAAAATAAAGCAGGAGAATATATACTAGAAGGACAAAAAATAGATATAAAACAAGCATTAGATAAAAAATATGTAGAAGAAACAACAAAAAGGATAAAAGTAGATACAACAAAAAATAATGTAGAAGTAAAAGAAATAAATGGAGTAAAAACAGAAATAACAAAAGGAAAAGTAGTAATAACAGATGATACAAAAGCTAAATACTCATACATATTAATAAAACTACCAACAACAGGAGAAAATGACTATACAAAATTAATGAACTTAGCAGAAAAAATATCAAATAAAGAAGAAGTAGAAAAATTAGAATTAATAGAAAAATTAAAACTAATGGAAAGTTTTTATACATTATATAAAGAAAAAGAGCCAAAATCAAATGACAGTAGTTGGTTACCAGTAGAAAACTTAGAGATAATGCAACCAGAAGATTCAAAAAATGAAGAACAATATATAGTATATATAAAAAGTGAAAACGGAGAAGAAACAACAATAGATGCTCAATTTTTAACAAGTTATGAAAAATACACACCAATATATGAAAAAGAGACAATTAAAATAAAAGAAACAACAAAATTACCAGTAACATTTGATAGTACAATAACACTAATTGTAATATTTGCAATAATAGTAGTAGCAATAATAGTACTTTTAGTAATAAGAAAAAAAGTAAGTAAAAAAGAAGAAAAGAAATAATAAAAATGAGAGAAATATATTTAATTATATAAGAGTAATTAGAAATAGGAGGGAAAAATGAGAGAAAGACTAAATTATAAGAGTAGAAAAACTATTATAATTGTAGCAATAATATTGCTATTAATAGCAATAGCGTCAACAGGAATATATATGTTTACAAAAGGTAATGACGAAACAAAAGCCTTTACCGAAGGTAATACTACAATAGGAGATTCTGAAATAAATTTACCAGAAGAAAATAAAAATAGTAATTCAGTACAAGAACCAACAATAGAATCAGAACAAGGTACACAAAATAATAATGAAGTAACAACACAAACACCTACTGTACCAGAAACAACAACAAAACCAGTAACAGGAACAACAACTCAAACAACAGAAAATGTACCAAATGAAGAATACGTAACAGAAAAAGAAGAAGTAGTAGAAAAACTAGTATCAGAAAGCTTTTTAGTAGGTTGGACACCAATAAATGTATCATCAATAACAGAAGATATACAATTAAACAAACCAAGCAAGGAAGCAAAATATGAAGTAACAAAAGTAGCAACATTAGTAAATGATGAAGCAATAAAAAATGAAAATGGAGAATTCAATACAAGAGTAAAAGCAGGAGATAAAGTTACATATGTAATAACAGTAAAAAATACAGGAAATGTAACAATACAAAACATAAAAGTAGTAGATGAACTAGCAAACTATGAAGAAACTATATCAGTTTTAGAAATAGGAGAGAGCAAAGAATTAACAGTAATATATGAAGTAAAAGAAGAAGACATGACTGAAAATGATACAATAATAAATACAGTAAAAGTATCAGATGAGGAAAAAACAGTAGAAGGAAAAGAAGAAATACCATCAAATCCAGCTTATAGCATACCAGTAGAGAAAATATGGAATGATAATAATAATCAAGACGGAAAAAGACAAGAAGTAACAATTTGCTTATATGCAGATGGAGAAGCAGTAGAAGGAGAAACATTAACATTAGACGGAACAACATTAAAAGGTTATTTTGAAAATGTATTAAAATATAACAATGAAAATAAAGAAATAAAATACACAGTAAAAGAAGAAACACAAATTCCAGGTTATGAAACAACATATAGTGAAGATACATTTACAATAACAAATACACATACACCAGAAACAACAATTGCAAAAGTAACAAAAGTATGGAATGATAGCAATAACCAAGATGGAATAAGACCAGAAAGCATAACAGTACAACTACAATCAACAATAGGAGAAGAAAAAGCAAATGTAGGAGAGCCAGTAGAAATTACTCCAAATGAAGACGGAAAATGGGAATATGAATTTACAGGTTTAACAAAATATGCAAATGGAGAACTAATAAAATACTCAGTAGAAGAAACAACACTAAATTCAGAAAAATACCAAGTATCATATGAAACAGAATTTGTAATAGAAGAAAATATAACAACAATAGTAGTAACCAACACACATACACCAGAAACAACAAGTATAAAAGTAACAAAACAATGGTCAAACGAAAATAACACAGAAAGTAGGCCAAATTCAGTAATAATAGCCTTATATAATAAAGCAAATAAAGAAGTAGCAAGACAAGAGGTAACAGGAGCAAAAACAGTTAATAATACATGGACATACGAATTCACAAACTTACCAAAATATGTAATAGGAAGTGAAGGAGTATTAGAAAGTTATAGTATAAAAGAAATAAAAGCAGATGGAAAAACAATAGTAAATGCTAATACACAATACGATGAAAACTATATAACAACATATAGTGGAACAAAAGTAATAAATACATTCTTAAAACCAAATATAAGTGTAGTAAAAGCAGTAAATGAAGAAACAGCAAGACCAGGAGATATACTAACATATACAATAACAGCAAAAAATGCAGGAAATAAAGAAGGAAAAGTAACAATAAAAGATACAGTACCAGAAGGAACAATATTAGAAGAAGATATAACTTTAAAAATAGGAAATAATGCTACTACAAAATTAGAACAAGAAAAATTTGCAACAGAAGGTTATGAAATAACAGTTCCAAAAAATACAACAGCAATAATAACATTTAAAGTAAAAGTAAATGTATATGCAGGAAATACTATTGATAACATAGCAAAATATACAATTCCAGGAGAAGAAGAACAAGAAACAAAAGTAAGTACACAAATAAAAGATTCAATAGTAACAATACCAACAGAAGTATCAGAAAAATATACTATATTACTATTAGATACTTCAGGTAGTATGAATAATAATACAGATACGATGAAAAGAATAGATGCATTAAAACAATCAGCAATAGAATTTGCAACAAAATTCTTAGAAGGTTATAATAACAACAAAATAAAGATAATAACTATTGGAAATTCATCAAGATTATTAACACCAGAATATACAAATGATATAAATGTTATAAAAAGTAAAATTAATGAAATAGGAATAATTCAAACATCAACCATGACTAATATAGATGCAGCATTTGTACTAGCAAATAAACAAATAAAAGAAGAAGATGCAACAAAAACAAGTATAATACTTATGACAGATGGAATTCCAAATTGGTATCAAGATGAAAACGGAGTTGACAAAGGACCAGGACATGATGGACTACAATTTTATACTACAACTGAAGAAATGTTAAAACGCGAATCAAAAGAATATGCATTCAAAATTAAAGAAAGAGGTGCAAAAGTATATTCATTAATTTTTGGAATAAATCAAATAACAACTTCAAATGATAGCCAAAATAAAGTAAGAAAAATGCTACAAGAAATGTCAAGTGGTTATACAAAAGGGTATACTGATGAAAATGAAGTAGAACATGAATCAACTTATGTAGATGGATATTATTATGAAGCAAACACACCAAGTGACTTAACAAAGGTATTCCTTGAAATATCAAAATCAATAGATGCACAAAGCACAGAATTTACAACTGAGCTAAATGGAGAAAACCTAATAATAAATCAAGGAGTTAATAAAGGTCAAATAGTAGAATTATATGTAGATAAATATATTGAAGGAACAGAACCAGAAAAAACATTTACTTGGGAACAATTTATAAAACCAGAATATATAACATATGATGAAGAAAATAATACAATAACAATGAACTTAGTAGAATTTATGAAAGCTAATGATATAGAAATAGGACAAAAAGTATACTTTAGGTTCAGATAATAAAAAAAGACATAAGAACTAAAATTCTTATGTCTTTTTTCTTCTAAAACATACAATAGTAAAATAATAAAACAAAGAAGAACTAAAATTATGTAAACATGTTTACAAAAATTAGTAATAGTTGTATAATTATAATAGTTGAAATTTAGAGGAGGAAAAATACTACTTTTAATAGTAAGAAAAAAAGAGGAAAATAAATGATGAAAAGAATTTGTGATATAATTTTAATTTTACTAGTTATAACAGCAATTATAGTTGGGGGAATAATAGGAACTGAATATATAAGAAGAGAAAAAAATGAAGACAAATTATCAGCAGTAGTTGCACAAATAGAGAACATAAACACAGATATAAATGATAAGGAAAATAAACAAGAAACTATAAAATTAGATGGATATGATGTAGAAGGAATAATAGAAATTCCTAAAATAGATATCAAATATCCAATAGTAAGTACAACAAGTGATGAAGCAATGAAAGTTGCTATTACGAAATTTTGGGGTGCAAATATAAATGATATAGGAAACTTTTGCATGGCAGGTCATAACTACAAAAATGGTACAATGTTTGGAAAAACAAAATACTTAAAAGTAGGAGACAAAATAAAAATGACTGACTTAAACCTAAATACAATAGAATACGAAATATTCAAAATATATACAATAGACCCAAATGATATAACTTGCATAGAAAGTGTAGAACCTAATACAAGAGAAATAACACTTATAACATGTACAAATGGACACAAAAATAGGTTAATAACAAAAGCAAGAGAAGTAATAAAATAATTTGTTAATGCTGTAAAAAACGTCCAAATGAAAATGAGTGAAAAATATTCACTCATTTTCGTTTTGGACGTTTTTATAGCCCCTTTTATATATGTATAAAAACAATATTCTTTACAAATTAAAGTAAAATTCTAAGTATCATACTACTATGGTATAAAAAAGTAACAAAATCGTAAACAAAATGTAACAAAAAAAGACAATATATATAGTATAATAGAATTGTATAGGTATAAAACGAGGGAGAAACAAATGGGTATAAGCAAATTACTAAGGAAATTTGATATTAAAGTAATAGGCAAGTTAACAAAAGAACAGCAAATAATATTATCAGACAATGTAGCAACAAAAATATCAAATGAATTTAATTATATAGATTATGGATATATATATACTAAACTAATGAAAGCAAAAATGTATATAGCAATAATTCCGGAAGGAATAACAAGTGCAATATATTCATATGAAGAAGATACACTATTCATAAGTGATACAGAGGAAATAAGCACAGTTTCAAAAGAATTATTATATGAATGTATACATGCTGTTCAAGATATAAGAAATAAAAAAGGACAAATAAAACAATTAGGGCAATGTATATTTTCAGAATTCAAAGTATATGCAATGGCATTAAATGAAGCATCAATACAATATATAGTAGCTAAAATATTTAATGAAGAAGAAAAATATATAGAAGCCTATGCAATAAAATCAAATACATATAGTCCAAATAAATACCCATTAATATGTAACATATTACTACAATTATTATTTATATCAACAGAAGAAATATTAGTAAAGAGTACAATATATTCAACAGATGAATTTATAATAGAAGGAATTGAAGAAATAGGAGAAAGTAGCTTTGTAAATGTACAAAATAACTTAGATGAAATGTTATATGCATCTGAACAAATAATAGGTATAAAAAAACTAATAAAAACTAAAACAGAAGAAGGATATTTTAATATAGAGGAATATTTAAATGAAATATATGAAAAAGAAGAATTGATAAGAAAACTATATATGGATTCTCAAATAAGTATATTTACAATGTATTTTGATAGACTCTATAATAGAATAGAAAATTTATCAGACATAAAATTTTATAGAAATAAGCTAGAAGAATTCAAAAAATTAATAGGATTTTATACAAATGAAAATCAAGACTATTTTCTAAAATATTATGAAGATTATTATAAGCAAAAAGAAGAAAAGCTAATATTAAAGCAAGCAGACATAGAACGAAAAAATGAGTTAGCACTAACAGTTATTTCAGATAATATAATAATACAAATATTTAATAAAATAAAAAGTAATGTAAGTAGAATATTAAAAAAAGTTTAAAAAATAAGGAGAAAAAATATGGAATTTAGAGAATCAGAGATACAAAAAATAAGACATTTATTTAATAAAATAGAACAATTAAAAGGGCAAATTAATAAAGAAAATAAAATAGAAATAGCAAATAAGATAAGTGATATAGCACTTCAAATATTAGAAATAGAACCTAATAATAAAATGGCAATAAATGAAATGATAAAATCTTATATGGCAAAGAGAGAATATGATATTGGAAGAATTTTCGGACAAAAAGCATTAGAAGAAAACCCTAACAGTATATCAATATTATATACTATGGCAGAGTTAGAATTAAGAGGAAGAAATGCAGAAAAAGCAATTGAATATAATGAACAAATATTGTCAAAATATCCAAATGATAAAAGAGCAAATGAACAAAAAGAAAGAATAGAAATACGTATAGAACAATTAAGAAGAGAAGGAAAAATAAGAACAAAAGCTTCAAGAGTAAATAGAGAAGAACAACCAGAATTTATTCAAATTGCTAAACAAAATATGTTAGAACAAGAACAAAGGGAATTTGCTAAAAAAGACATAGAAGAAAAAGAACATTCTATAGAAGAACAACAACTTGAATTTGCCAAAGATAAAATGCAATCAGAAAGATATTCATTAGAAGCAAAACAAGAATATATGCAAGAAATAACAAAAATGTTTTTAGAAGGACAAGTAAATAACAGAAAACTAGAAGAAATAAAACAAGAATTATATAAGTATCCAAATAATACAGAAAGTGCACTATTCTTATCAGAATTATTCTATGCCATTAAAGGAGAAGAAGAAAGAGGAATACAGGAACTAAATAAATCTAGACATTTAGTAGAAAGCGAAGAAACTATAGAAGAAAAAATATCAAGCTTTAGAAAGAGATTAGATGCAAAACAATATATAGAAAAAAGAGAAGACGAACACAAAATAAAGCTAGAACAACTGAAGAAAGAACAAAGAGAATATTCAAGACAAATAATAAAAAGAATAGATAATGGAGAACTAACAAAAGAAGAAATACCAGAAATAGTAAGAAATTTAGAAAAATATCCAGATAGAAGTAAAGCATTATATTTAATTACTAAATTATATCAAGGTTATTATGGAACAAAAGAAGCTATTGGCTATTTAGCCAAATATTCTCATATAGCAGATTTAACAGTAAGAGAAATGGCAGATATTGAAAATGTAAGATTTTGGATTGCAAAAAATAAAAATAAAGATAAAGATATAATAAAAGAAAGACAATTAAAAGTAAGAAAAAGAAATAAAGTAGCAAATATGAGGTATAAAAATAGAGTAAAACAATATTTACAAGAAAAACATGAAAGTGAAAAGAAAATGCAAGGAGAAAGAGAAGAATTATAAAAAATAAAAAGAGACTGTAAAAAGTCTCTTTTTATTTTTATAGGAAATTACACTATTCTAACTTAAAAAATGTAGTAGCTTATATATAAAATGAACGCTTAAGAAAAATTATGTAAATTATCACTTTTTTTATTATAAAAACATATTCAAAAAGTTAATAGTAAAAATGCTTAAGGCAACCTTCCAAGAAACCCTAAAGCCCTTTTTAAACAAGTTTTTAACTACTACTATGTGATAATTATCTCTAACAGTTAAGGCTAAACAGTCTGTTTTAGTATCTATATTATTATTTAAATTAATATCATTATTAGATACATCATCTAAAGTATCAATGTAAAAACAAGAATTATTATTATCTATTTTTACTTCAAATTTAGTATCTAAGGTTGACTCTTGTGGAATATCTAAAATATTATTTGGCATAGAATCACATCCTTTATAATTTTCTTATGTGTCAAAATACTTTATAATATCATTATACTATAAAATTAGACAAAAAGTAAATAGAAAATAAAAAGAAAGTCGTGGTCTATATTAAAGGCCGCGATTTTTCAAAATTTCAAAAAATAAAAATCTTCCTAAAAAAAATATATAAACACTTGAAAACTAAGGTCACTTGGTATAAAATAACAATGTTAGTAAATAATATAAAAAATGAAAAGAGGATATGAATATAACCATTTAGAATCATATTCATAAAGTGAAAGGATAATCCTTTTGCTGAGTGTGATAAATAAGTGGGTAAGGAGTGTCCCCTGACATTAAGTGAGGAGGAATTTTTTATGTCAGTAAAAATAGGAATTAATGGTTTTGGAAGAATTGGAAATTTAGCATTCCAAGCAGCTTTAAAAAAGAAAGAAGTAGAGGTAGTAGCAATAAACGACCCATTTATTACTGCAGACTACATGGCATACATGGTTAAATATGATACAATACATGGAAAATTTGAAGGAGAAGTAACTTCAAAAGAAAATACGCTAGTAGTTAATGGAAAAGAAATAAAAGTATATAATGAAATGGACCCAGCAAACATACCATGGGGAAAAGATGGAGTAGACTATGTATTAGAATGCTCAGGAGTATTCACAACAATGGAAAAAGCACAGGCTCATATAAAAGGTGGAGCTAAAAAAGTAGTAATAAGTGCACCATCAAAAGATGCACCAATGTTTGTTATGGGAGTAAACAATGAAAAATATGACCCAAGCATGAACATAGTATCAAATGCATCATGTACAACAAACTGTTTAGCACCTTTAGCAAAAGTAATAAACGATAACTTCGGTATAGTAGATGGATTAATGACAACTGTACACTCAACAACAGCAACACAAAAAACAGTAGATGGAGCATCTAAAAAAGATTGGAGAGGTGGTAGAGCAGCAGCTGCAAATATTATACCATCATCAACAGGAGCTGCAAAAGCAGTAGGAAAAGTTATACCAGAATTAAATGGAAAATTAACAGGTATGGCATTTAGAGTACCAACAGTAGATGTTTCAGTAGTAGACTTAACATGTAACCTAGCAAAACCAGCTACAATGGAAGAAATATGTGCAGTTATGAAAAAAGCATCAGAAAATGAAATGAAAGGAATAATAGAATATACAGAAGATGCCGTAGTATCATCAGACTTCATAAACGATGAACACACATCAATATTCGATGCAACAGCAGGAATCCAATTAACAGACAAATTCGTAAAATTAGTAGCATGGTATGACAATGAATGGGGATATTCAAATAAATTAGTAGATTTAGCAGTATATATGGCAAGTAGAGACTAATAAATATAATGAATAGTGAAGAATGAATAATTAAATTAAATGTAGGGGTAGACCTTGTGCCTACCCTTGCTATGAAATAAGTTGATATTATATAATTCAAAATTATGATATTAAAAAAGGGCAGATGCAAGGTTTGCCATTACAATACAAAATAAATTATTATTGATATATAATTAAAAAATATTGAGGAGAAAAGTAATGAACAAAAAAACTATCAGAGACATAGATTTGAAAAATAAAAAAGTACTTGTAAGATGTGACTTTAATGTACCTTTTGATGAAGAAGGGAAAATATCAGATAATAGAAGAATAGTAGCAGCACTTCCTACTATAAAATATTTATTAGAAAACAATTGTAAAATAATACTTTGCTCACATTTAGGAAGACCAAAGGGAGAATTCAAAAAAGAATTTTCACTAAAACCAGTAGCAGAAGAACTTTCAAGATTACTAAATGTAGAGGTAAAATTAGCAGAAGATGTAGTAGGTCAAAGCGCTAAGGAGTTAACTAATAATATGAAAGAAGGCGAAATAGACCTTCTAGAAAACGTAAGGTTTGAAGCTGGAGAAGAGAAGAATGATGAAGAACTATCAAAAAAATTAGCAAGTCTAGCAGAGATATATGTAAATGATGCATTTGGAACAGCACATAGAGCACATAGTTCAACAACAGGAGTAGCAAGTTATTTACCAGCAGTTTCAGGTTTTCTAATAGAAAAAGAATTAGAATTTTTAGGAAATGCATTAGAAAATCCACAAAGACCATTTGTAGCAATTCTTGGAGGAAAAAAAGTTTCAGATAAAATAGGAGTAATAGATAGTTTATTAGAAAAAGTAGATACATTAATAATAGGAGGAGGAATGGCATACACATTCTTTAAATCTATGGGATATAATGTAGGAAAATCTATCTGTGAAGAAGATAAACTAGAATTAGCACAAAGCCTAATAAAAAAAGCAGAAGAGAAAAATGTAAAACTATTATTACCAATAGATAATGTAGTAGCAGATGAGTTTAGCCCAAATGCAAACACTCAAACAGTTTCATCAAATGAAATACCAGAAGGTTGGGAAGGCTTAGACATAGGGCCAAAAACAGTAGAACTATTTGAACAAGAATTAAAAAAAGCAAAAACAATTATATGGAATGGACCACTTGGACTATTCGAATATGAAAAATTTGCAAACGGAACAAATAAAATAGCAAATAGTTTAGCCAACTTAAATGATACAATAACAATAATAGGAGGAGGAGACTCGGCAGCAGCAGTAGAAAAAATAGGCTTAGCAGATAAAATGACTCATATATCAACAGGAGGAGGAGCAAGCCTAGAATTCTTAGAAGGTAAAAAATTACCAGGAATAGAAGCTTTATTAGGTAAGGAATAGTAGATAAGTAGATTGGGGACGGTTCCTAATGGGAAACAAGCTAGAATATAATAACAAGTAAAAAAATAAAATAATCTGGATAGATTAGGAACTGTCCCCAATCGGAAGCCCACAGAAAACATAAAGAAGTATATTAAATAAAAGCAAAAATAATTGAAATTATAAAAAGACAATAATAAAAGAGGATGTTTAATATGAATAAAGATAAACTAGAATTTGTATCAGCAATAATAACAAATAATGAAGGAAATATATTATTACTAAAAAGAAGAAATGATTTAGTATTAGATGCAGGAAAATATGATTTGTGTTCAGGACATATGAAGGAGTGCGAAGTTCCTATGCAAACTATATATCGTGAGATGTATGAAGAATTAGGAATTAAGCAAGAAGAAATAACAAAAGTACAAAAAATAGCAGATATACCAACTCCTCATAAAAAATTAAAAGGCACAATATGTCATATGTATCATGTAGAAATTGACTTAACACAAAAAGAAATAAATCAAAGGCTTAAAAAAGTAAAAGAACCAGAAATAGAAAGTGCACAATATATAGAAAATATAGGAATGTTAAGAAAAATTCAAAAATATACTAATCTTATGAGAACAGAGCATACAGATGAACAAGACAGAATTTTTGAAATTATGCAAGAAAAACAAAACAAAAAAGAAGAAATGAGAGTATATAAAGAACAAGGAAAGGAAAGTAAGTTATGTCAAGAAGAAAGATAATTGCAGGAAACTGGAAAATGAATATGCTTCCAAATGAAGCAATGGAATTTATAACAAGACTTTCAGAAGGTATTTACGAAGCTAAAAGTGAAATAGTGCTATGTGTACCATATACAGACCTTTTTTATTCACTATTAACAGCTCAGAACACAAAAATAAAAATAGGCGCACAAAATATGCACTGGGAAGAAACAGGAGCTTACACAGGAGAAGTTTCAGGTAAAATGCTTAAAGTAATAAATGTAGAATATGTTATAATAGGGCATTCAGAAAGAAGACAGTACTTTGCAGAAACAGATGAAACTGTAAACAAAAAAGTAAAATCAGCTTTTAAATATAATTTAAAGCCAATAGTATGTGTAGGAGAAACCTTAGAACAAAAAGAAGAAGGAAAAACAAATGAAGTTATAAAAAATCAAACTAAACTTGCATTAGAAGGTTTAAGTACAGAACAAGTAAAAAATGTAATCATAGCATATGAACCAATATGGGCAATAGGAACAGGGAAAACAGCAACATCAGAAGATGCAAATAATTCTATAAAAGAAATTAGAAATGAAATAAAAAATATATATGGAGAAGAAGTAGCAAATGTGGTATCAATACTATATGGAGGAAGCGTAAAAGCTTCAAATGCCAAAGAACTATTTGAAACTTCAGATATAGATGGAGCATTAGTAGGTGGGGCTAGTCTAAAAGTAGAAGAATTTAAAAATATTATAATGTCAGCAGAATAATGTGTTAAATAATCCGCTCCCAGGGAATTTAATTTATTTTTTTAAAATTGATTTTCTACCCTCCCACAAAGAGTAAGTACAAATAGTGAGTTCCATTTCATTCTACTCACTATTTTACTTACTCTAAGCGGTCCCCACTGGCTTAACGAAAAAGTCAATTTTAAAAAAATAAATTAAACACCCCTCACGCTACTCTATATATTTTAGGTACTACTATTCTATGAAAAAATGAATAGTAAATAGAAAATAGTAAATAGTAAATACTTCTGACTTTCAGACAGAAAGGAACAAAAAAATGAGAGAACGAGAAAAAGCATTTAGGCAAAGAATTGCAAGAATAACAAGAATTCAAAACCTACAAGAGATGCAAAAGCAATATTCAGAACAAGAAACAATAATAAAAAGTAATGAATTAAACAACCTAAACGAAATATCACCAGTAATAAATGGAATAAAGAAGAACATAGAAAACTTTAGAACAAAAGAAGTACCAGAAATGGAATTATAGTTATATCAGGAGGTAAAAACAAAGTGAAAAATAAATTAACAATGCTAATGATACTAGATGGTTTTGGAGAAAACGAAAGCGAAAATGCAAATGCTGTAAAACTTGCCAATACTCCAAATATAGATAGACTAATGAAAACATGCCCAACAACTGCTATGTATACAAGTGGTTTAAATGTAGGACTTCCAGACGGACAAATGGGAAACTCTGAAGTAGGTCATACAAATATAGGAGCAGGAAGAATAGTTTACCAAGAGCTAACAAGAATTACAAAATCAATAGAAGATGGAGAGTTTTTTAGTAACCCAGAATTCATAAAGGCAATAGAAAATTGTAAAAAATATGGCTCAAAGCTTCATATAATGGGGTTATTATCTGATGGAGGCGTACATAGCCATATTCGACATATATTTGGTTTATTAGAACTTGCAAAAAGAAAAGACTTTGAAGATGTATATGTACATTGTTTTATGGATGGAAGAGACACGCCACCAGCTTCAGGAGAAAGCTATGTATCAGAATTAGAAGAAAAGATGAAAGAAAAAGGCGTTGGAAAAATAGCAAGTATAACAGGAAGATTCTACGCAATGGACAGAGATAAAAGATGGGAAAGAATAGAAAAAGCATACAAAGCCCTAGTAGAAGGTGAAGGAGAAAAAGCAATTTCGCCAGTATCAGCAGTAGAAGACTCATACCAAAAAGAAACATTTGATGAATTTATACTTCCAACAATTATTACAAATGGAGAAGAGCCAATAGCAACAATAGGAAAACATGACTCAGTAATATTTTTTAACTTCAGACCAGATAGAGCAAGAGAAATAACAAGAACATTAGTTGATAAAGAATTTAAAGAATTTGAAACAAAAAAAGATTTAGACTTATATTATGTATGTATGACAAGTTATGATGAAACAATGCCAAATGTACACATCGCTTTCAAAAAAGAAGAGTTAAAAAACACATTTGGAGAATATATATCAAAACAAGGTTTAACACAATTAAGAATAGCAGAAACAGAAAAATATGCACATGTAACCTTCTTCTTTAATGGTGGAGAAGAAAAACAATATGAGGGAGAAGAAAGAATACTAGTACCTTCACCAAAAGTAGAAACATATGACCAAAAACCAGAAATGAGTGCTATTGAGGTAACTGAAAAAGTATTAGAAGCAATAAACTCTAAAAAATATGACTGCATAATATTAAACTATGCAAATCCAGACATGGTAGGTCATACAGGAAGTTTAGAAGCAGCCATAAAAGCAATAGAAACAGTAGATGAAAGCGTACGGTAAAGTAGTAGAAGCAGTAGAAAATGTAGAAGGAGTACTACTAATAACAGCAGACCACGGAAATGCAGAACAAATGGTAGACTACAAAACAGGAGAGCCACACACAGCACACACAACAAACCCAGTACCACTAATATTAATAGGAATGGAAAATGCAAAACTAAAAGAAGGAAAACTAGCCGATTTAGCACCAACAATGCTTGAAATAATGGGACTAGAAAAACCACAAGAAATGACAGGAGAAAGCATAATAGTTAATGAATAGTGAATAATTAGAATTGTATGGGTCGCCATTTGGGCGACCCATTCTTGGAAGAGATTACTTAAATGAAAAGAAACTTCACAAACAAATGTAAAAAGCAGGTACCTAATGGATACCTGCTTTGGTATGCGCCACACCAGTATGTCTTTTGTATCGATAGGTACACCTACCAATTACATAGTACCGGAATTTGTTCCGAATGTAATTTCTCTTTTTAAAAAAAGTATAAATATAATTTGCTATATTTACATAAAAAAGTTAATAAAATTAGATTTTTTATTGAAAAAAAATTAAAGAAGTAATATAATAAATAAAATAAAAGGAGATTTATATAAGGGAGAAATACATATGCTTAGTACAAACAAACTAAGAGCTATATATTCAAAAATACAAAAACAATTATTTTTTATGATACCAGAAAAATGGGAAAAAATATGCCTATATGCCTCAATAATGGATCAAGTAAATAACTTACAAACAGGAGAAATGTTTTTCTATTATTATCCAACAGGTCTACTTAAGAAAAATCCTATAAATGTATATGAAATACCAAATAAATTTAATATAGACGAAAAAGAATATATGAAATTAGTAGATAAGCTTTATAATATAATAAATGAACTAAGAGAAGCATTTAGAGAAAATAAAGAAGAAAAAATGTGGACAAACTTGACTATAACAATACAAAATTTAAAATTCAACGTAGAATATTCATATGAAGATTTGATAGGGTCAAAATATACAAGTTATGATAGACATATAATATGGAAATGCAAATATTTAGACCTACCAATAGAAAGACTTTCAAAAAAAGATAGAAAGATGGTAGAAGAATATTATATAGAAGAAAATTTAAACAATCAAAAAACAAAAAAATACATAGAAGGAATATATAAAAAAGGAGTTCATAATATAGCCCAATATAATAATGAATACATAAAAGAAGAGGAAGAAGAGAAAGAACAAAATATTAAACCAAAAAGAGAAAAAGTAGATAAATATGAAGAATATAAAAGAAAACAAGAGGAAAAAAAGCAGAAAGAAAAAATCAATATAGAAGTTGAAAAAGAAGAAAAGAAGAAAAACCAGATATTAAATTGTTAAATGCCAATTAGTTATTATTTTACTAGTTGGTATTTAATTTGAAACACAAAAAAGGAAAGAAAGGAGAGGAGACGTAAAAGAAATAGGGGATAAAGTAGATAATATTTATTATAAAATAAAAAATGTTTAACTAGAAGATTTTAACAATAAATATTTACATAAACATGTTTTC
>CATLFA010000014.1 GCA_949927585.1 uncultured Clostridiaceae bacterium | reverse complement strand
TAAAGATATTGAAAATAGTATAATAGAAAAAAATAAACAAATAGAAAAGATAAGTATTTTAGAAATTAAGAAAAGAGCTAAAAATAATGAAGATAAAAAATATACAAAAAATGTTGTTGTAAAACATCGAGATAGAAACCAATTTGTTTCAGAATATACAAAAATTAGAGCAAATGGAAAATGCGACTTATGCCAAAAGGAAGCACCATTTAAAGACAGTAAAGGTAAACCATACTTAGAAGAACATCATGTTATAACACTAGCTAATGGAGGCCCAGACCAAATATATAATACAGTAGCCCTTTGCCCAAACTGCCACAAAAAAATGCATATACTAAAAAATAAGAGAGATTTTGAAAAATTACAAAAAGTAATTTCAAAATATTTAGAAAAAGATAATGATAAAAGTAATATAGAAAACTTTAATAAATTATTTAACATATAGTTCTAAACAATGTAAAAAAATCATATACTATTAATACTATGATAAATATAAATAATATTTTAAGATGCTTTCCTAATAATGCTGTTAGAAAAATAGATGATTATTTTTCTAAAAACAATATAAACCTAAACTATTTAGAAGAAATACGTATAAGAGTAAATAGACCAATAATACTGAAATTAGGACAAGCAGAAATAATAATTGAATATAATATAACATCAGAAGAAATATTAGAAATTTTACAGCAAATATGTGATAATTCTATATATAGCTATCAAAACCAAATAGTAAACCGGCTACGTTACTTTAAAAGGAGGACATAGAGTAGGAATTACAGGAAATGCGGTTATAAAAGATGGCAAAGTGCTTAACATATCATACATATCTAGCTTAAATTTCAGAATTGCAAAACAGATACTAGGGGCAAGCGATAAAATAGTAAAATATGTAATAAATCCCAAAGAAAACAACATATATAGCACACTAATAGTATCTGCACCAGGAGTAGGAAAAACTACGTTGCTAAGAGATTTAATAAGAAGAATTAGTAATGGAATAGAAAGCATGAATTTTAAAGGAATAAATGTAGGAGTAGTAGATGAAAGAGGAGAGATAGCTGCAATGTATAGAGGAATTCCACAAAATGATGTAGGCATAAGAACTGACATATTGGATGGAATAACAAAACACTTAGGAATGACGATGCTAATACGTTCAATGAGCCCAAAAGTAATAGTAGCAGACGAAATAGGAAGCATGGAAGATGTAGAAGCAATACGATATGGAATATGCTGTGGAATAAAAGGAATATTCACAGCACACGGAAGCTCTATAGAAGATATAAAACTAAATCCAGCACTAAACAAATTAATAGAAAATTATTGTTTTGAAAGAATAATATTTTTAAGTGATAAAAAAGAAAAATGTGGAGTTGAAAAAATATATGGACTAAATAAAGAAGAAAAATTATATGTACAAATAAAGCCAGATGAAAGCATTTACAATTTTTAAAAAATAATATACAATATGCAAATTTAAATAAATTGTTTTTAAAAGGAGAAAAAATAAGGCAAATAATAACTTATCAAAATAGAATTGAAGATGCGAAAGATTATGAAAGGCAAATTCTTGAAGCTAAAAATTCTATAGAATGTGATAGCATTTTGTGTGAATTGAATAATATATATCTATAAAAAAC
Source organism: uncultured Clostridiaceae bacterium (assembly GCA_949927585.1). GTDB lineage: Bacteria > Bacillota > Clostridia > TANB77 > CAG-508 > UMGS1663. The sequence goes on along the minus strand of CATLFA010000014.1, from coordinate 41,741 downwards.
TTAATAAATCAAAAAAAGGATGGAAAATAATTTTTCCATCCTTTTTTGTTCTAAAATAAAATTCGCTTGAATATAATTAATATAGAAATATAAAAATCAAAAGAAAAAGGACAAGGTAAACAAACATGCAAATAATAAAATATTTAACATTAATATTGATTTTATCGTTAACCTCATACATAGGAATACTAATTTCAAAAAAATATTTAAATAGAGTAAAAGATTTAAAAGAAATGAAAAATGCACTAAATATGTTTAGTACAAAAATAAAATTTACATATGAGCCAATTCCGCAAACTTTTAAAGAGATATCACAAAAAACAAAGCCAAATATATCAAATATCTTTAAAAGTGTATGTGAAAAAATGAACACTGAGAATGCAGGAAAGGCGTGGGAAGAAGCTTTAGAAGAATCAAGTACAAATATGACAAAAGAAGATATAGAAGTATTAAAAAACTTAAGTAATCTGTTAGGAAAAGTTGATATAGAAGGACAAGTAAATGAAGTAGAATTAGTAGAAAACTTTTTAGATACGCAAATTGAACTTGCAGAAGAAGAAAAACAAAAGTATGTAAAGATGTACAGAACATTAGGCATAACAATAGGACTAGCAGTAGTAATAATATTAATATAGAGAGGTATACATATGGATATAAATTTATTATTTAAAATAGCAGCAATAGGAATACTAGTTGCTGTGTTACATCAAGTGTTAGTAAGAGCAGGTCGTGAAGACCAAGCAATGATGACAACCTTAGCAGGGCTTGTAATAGTGCTTACAATGGTAATAAAAGAAATAAGCACATTGTTTGATACAGTGAGAACAATATTTGGGTTGTAATTCCCATTGGGGACGTTTCCTTTTGGGGTATCTGGTATAAATAGGGTATCTGTCACTTTTGGGAATTTTGGAAGGATGACTTGTAATATGGATATTATAAAAATTATAGGAATACGGCTTAATTGCCTTAATTATAATAATAATTTTAAAGCAGTACAAACCAGAATTTGTTATATATGTATCACTTATTGCAGGAGCATTAATACTTGGAATTATACTTAGTAAAATATCTGGCGTAGTAGAACTTTTAACAAACCTTGCTAATAAAACTGCTATTAATAATCAATTTTTAACATTACTTATAAAAATAACAGGAATAGCATTCTTAACAGAATTTGCAGTAAGCATATGTAAAGACTCAGGAGAGACTGCAATTGCTAATAAAATGGATATGGGAGGAAAAGTTGTTATTGTTTCTATGTCTATTCCTATTATATCAGGGTTGTTAGAAACGATAATTAAGGTATTGCCATAGCAAAAATTCAAATAAAGGTTGTTGTAGGGTGTGGGCCTCGTGTACGCCTATTCTTCGAAGATTAGTAGACACAAGGACCTACCCCTACATAGAAAATAGAATAGCACAAATGAACAACAAAGGAGTACACAAATGAAAAAAATAATTCTGATATTTGCCCTAATTATTTTTCTACTATTTCCAACACTCACTTATGCAGAAGAAGTAAGCCAAGATGAAATTATATCTTCACAAAAAGAAGTTTTAAATATTCCTAAATTTATAAACGAATCAAAAAAATATACAGAAGATGTATTTGGAGATGTAGATTATGGACAACTTTTAAATTCAGCTATAACTGGAAATATAGATAATAAATTATTTGGCAAAAGTATATTAAATTTGATAGGAAAAGAAACTATTGTATCTATTAGAGTAATAGCAAGTATTATGGTAATAGTAATAATACATAGTGTACTAAAAAGTATAAGTGAAGGGCTAGAAAATCAAGGAATTACTCAAATTACGTACTATGTTCAATATATATTAATAGTAACTTTAATAATGACTAATTTTGCAGATGTTATTACTATGGTAAAGACTTCTATTAATAACTTAGTAAACTTTTCTAACTGCTTAATACCACTTCTTACAACTTTAATGTTAAGTACAGGAAGTATAGCTTCAGTAAACTTATTGCAACCAATTTTATTATTTCTTATAACTTTTATAGGAAACTTTATAAATGCTGTAATAATTCCAATTACATTAGTAGCAACATCACTTTCTATAGTATCAAAAATATCAGATAGGATACAACTAGACAAGTTAGCAAAATTCTTTAAGTCTAGTGTAGTTTGGGTATTAGGAGTAGTACTTACTTTATTTGTTGGTTTACTTTCATTAGAGGGGAGTCTTCGGAAGCACAGTAGATGGAATAACAGCAAAAACTACTAAAGCAGCAGTTGCAAATTTTATACCTGTTGTAGGTAAAATATTAGGAGATGCAGTAGATTCAGTAATAGGAGCTACAACAATATTAAAAAATGCAGTTGGCATAGTTGGTGTAATAGTAATATTAGGAATATGTATAATACCAATTATTAGACTAGTACTTTTAATGACAACATATTATATAGGCTCAGCCATTTGTCAGCCAATAGCAGATAAAAAAATAATAGACCTACTTTCACGGTATAGGAGATACCTTTAAAATTTTACTTGCAGTAATTACAACTGTATCAGTAATGCTAATACTAGGTACAACTCTAGTTATTAAAATATCAAATAGTGGTCTTATGTATAGATAGGGGAAAGAAAAATGGAATTTATAACCTCATGGGTTCAAGGAATAATTATAGCTGTAATAATTGGAAGTATTATAGAAATGCTAATTCCAAATGGAAATAGTAAAAAATATATAAAAGTAGTGATAGGTGTATACATAGTATTTAGTATAGTTTCTCCAGTTATAAGTAAGTTTACTGGAAATGAATTTAAACTAGATTCTATTATAGATATAAATAAATATGAAGATAAAATTGCTAGCTATGAAGTAGATACTAAAAATCTAGAAAATACTAATAATTCTAATATAAAAGAGGTATATATATTAAATTTAAAAAAAGACATTAAAGCTAAAATAGAAGATAAAGGATATATTGTAAATAGTATACAAATTGAAATAGAAAATACAGAAGAATATAAGCCTAAAAATATAGATATGACAATAAGCAAAAGAGAAAACAAAAAAGAAAAAACGAAAGAAAACAATATTAATGAAATTGAAAAAGTAAATATTCAAGTAAAAATAGAAAAAAGCACTACTGAGGAAATTACTGAAATGATAAGACTAACGGAAAAAGAAATGAATGAAATAAAAGAATATATATGTTCTGTATATGAAATAGATAAAAATAACATAAATATAAAATAAGAATGTTGAAATAAGAAGTTGGTAGTTGGAGTTAGAAAATTAGGGTAAATTCTTCGAATAAATTACTCAAAATCTAACTTCTAACCTCCAACGTCCAATTTCCATAGTGTAGAGTTAAAAAGCTCGGAAAGGAAGAATATGTTAAAAGAACAAATGAGTAAATTAAAAGATATTTTTAAAAATAATGAAGGAAACAATAAGAAAAAAATTGAGAATTTAGTAGTATTTGTAATTATTTTAATAATTACAATAATAGTAATAAATATGATATTAAAAGATGATAAAAAAGAAGGAAATACTGAAACTAATAGTATAGGGAAAACATTAGCTAAAACTGAAGAACAAAATTATACAAATATAAATGATGAATTAAAAGAAAACTTAGAAACAATACTTTCAAAAATAGATGGAGTAGGTAAAGCAAATGTTTTAATTACATATTCACAAAGTAGCGAAAAGGTAGCAATGTATAATGAAGATAGTACAAAAAGCGATACAGAAGAATCAGATTCCCGGTGGACGGAAATAGGAAGATAAGTCAAACAACAACTAAAAAAGAAGTAATATATGAAGAAGTAAATGGAAAAAAACAACCAGTAACACAAAGTGTTGTAAAGCCTAAAATAGAAGGAGCAATAATAATAGCAACAGGAGCACGGAAATAGTGAAGTAAAGCTTAAAATAACACAAGCAGTAGAAGCCGCAACTGGGCTTGCGACGCATAAAATACAAGTATTTGAAATGGTAAATTAGGTAGGGGCGATTATCAATAGCCCGTTGCTTCTATGAAAAGGCTTAAAAGATTGAAGCAAGCCTTTGAAGAGAGGGCGATTGATAATCGCCTCTACATAATTAAAAAGTATATTAGGGAGGCCAAAAATGAAAAGTTTAAAAAGAAATCAAGTTATTATTTTTGTTATTGCACTTATGTTAGTTTCAGCAGGATATTTGAGTTATACAGCAAATAATGATGCAAATACTATTCAAACAAGTACTGAATTAAATACTACTTTAGAATATGCAGGAATTGGAGATGCAAAATTAGTTAATAGTAATGGAGTGGTTGATAGTAATACAGTTAATGAAAATGCAATAACAAATGAACAATTAAATAATGAAAATATAGAAAATAAAAATGTAGAAACTAATAATAAAGACAATGTAGTGGAAACAAATGCAAAAGAAATAGACGAATATTTCTCATCTTCAAAATTAACAAGAGACACAATGTATTCACAAATGATAGAAACATATGAAAAGATTTTAGAAAATGAAAAAATTGCATCAGACCAAAAAACAATAGCACAAACAGAAATTAAAAATATAAATGACTGCAAAAATAAAATTATGATATGTGAAAATTTGATAAAAACAAAAGGAATTAAAGATAGTGTAATTTTTATTAATGGAGAAAGTGTTAGTGTAGTTATTAGGTCAGAGAAACTAGAACAAGACCAAATAGCACAAATTCAAAATATAATAGCAAGAGAAATGCAAGCTGAGATTAGTAATATACATATAAGTAATAAATAATAATATATAATAAAAGGAGCTAATTAAAGCTCCTTTTATTGGTTACGGCAGTTTTTTACCAAATACTTTTTTTCTCTTTTTTCAAAATCTTTTTTACATCAATATCTAGTACCGCCAGATATCATTGAATGATTAGGCTCATACCGCAAAGGACAGTTAGGTTCTTTACAAAATGCACATTCAATATTACCTTTAATTACTTCTTGGAAGAAATTCCGCCAACTTTCAACCGCTAACTGCTAACTTCCAACTTCTATTCAAAAATTTTAAAAAACTGTTGTAAAAAATTCATTTATTGATATAATAAGAAACAAGGTAAGAAAATTTTAGGAGGAAAAATAGTTATGGTAAAAAAAGTAGCAATACTTGCAAATGGTGGAGATGTTTCAGGGTTTAATGCTGTTATAAGAGCAATTGTAAAAACTGCTGAAAGTAATAATATTGAATGTTATGGATTTATAGATGGATATAGAGGACTTCTAAAAAATGACTATATTAAATTAAGTAGTACTAATACAGCATCAGGAATTCTTCAAAAAGGAGGCTCAATAATATCTTCTTCAACAAATGCAAATGTATTCCATTATAAGGTAGTAGATGAAAATGGAAATGTAGAATATAAAGATTTATCTGATAAATGTGTTCAAAATGTAAAAGAAGACGGTTTTGATTGTATATTTACATTAGGAGGAGATAGTACACAAAAATCAGCAAGAGACCTTTCGCTAAAAGGAATAAATGTTATAGGTGTGCCAAAAACAATAGACAATGATGTTGCATGTACAGATATAACTTTTGGATATAATACTGCTGTTACTGTTGCAACAGAAGCATTAGATAGACTTCATACAACAGCAGAAACACATAACAGAATAATGGTTTTAGAAGTAATGGGAAGAGAAGCAGGATGGATAGCTTTAGAATCAGCAATAGCAGGTGGAGCAGATATTGCTTTAATTCCAGAAATTCCATATGATATAAATAAAGCATCACAAGCAATAAAGAAAAGACAAGAAAATGGTAAAAATTTTAGTGTTGTAGTTGTTTCAGAAGGTGCATACCCAAAAGGTGGAGAAATGGCCATAGCAGGTAAAAAAGATAATGGCGAAGGTGTAATAAATGTAAAACTTGGTGGTGCAGGCGAAAAAGTAGCAGAAGAATTAGAAAGATTAACAGGCTTAACAGCAAGATGTACAGTGTTAGGATATATGCAAAGAGGAGGAACACCAACAGCTTATGATAGAGTTCTTTCTACAAAATATGGTTCAAAAGCAATGGAACTTGCTCTTAAAGAAAAATTCAATGTTCTTACAGTAATAAAAAATGGAAAATTAGATTGTGTATCTCTAGAAGATGTAGTAGGAAACAATAAAGAGATAGGTGCTTTACAAGACGGAACATTAGGAAATGTAAAAATAGTTACAATGGAAGATGATTTAGTAAAAACAGCTAGAAACATAGGAATTAATTTAGGAGACTAGTCTTGTATTTTATAATAATTTATGTTATTATGTACAAGAAACTAATAGTAATTTCCAACAACAATAATTTGTTAAGGAGGATGCAAAATGACAAGAGAAGAGTATAACGATCTTACAGATGAACAACGGTATAGTTACATTTTAAAGCTTGAAGAAGAAAAGAAAGTCTCTGATAAAGCATTAGAGAAAGTATTAGATAGTTTAAAGAAAAATACAACACAAGAACGATACATTTTATTAGATGCTATAGATCATGAAAATTCAATTTATGAAAGTTCATTAATGTTAAGAGCTTCGGACATTGTTAAAGCTGAAAAGGTACAAAGTTTTACAAGAGTTACAACAAGTGAAATGGAAGCAGGAAAAAATAAAACATATGATGTAGATAACATTCCATTAGATATTAAAGGAAAAATCGAAGGAAAATGGTAAAATAAAACATAAAAACTCCCAATTTGGGAGTTTTTTTATTTAAAACAATTGAATTTCTTAGGTGTTTTTGATAAAATATACAAGAAATTATTTAAGGAGAGATATTAATGTTAAATTTTAAAGAAAAGATAGCAGAAGCTATAAGTAAAACGGTTAATATAAATAAAGAAGAATTAGAGAGCTATATAGAAGTACCAAAAGACACTTCAATGGGAGATTATGCTTTCCCATGCTTTAAGCTAGCAAAAGAACTAAGAAAGGCACCACCAGCTATTGCAAGTGATATAAAAGAAAATTTAGAAATAGATGATAAATATATAAATAAAGTAGAAATAGTAGGAGGATACCTAAATTTCTTTGTAAACAATTCTATTTTGGTAGAAGAAGTATTACAAGAATTTGAAAATAGAAATGAAAATTATGGAACTTCAAATATAGGAGAAGGTAAAAATATAGTAATAGACTACTCTTCACCTAATATTGCAAAACCATTTCATATAGGACATTTACGTTCAACAGTAATAGGTGGAGCTTTATACAATATATATAAATATTTAGGTTATAATGTTATAGGAATAAACCATTTAGGAGACTACGGAACACAATTTGGTAAATTAATAGAAGGGTATAAAAGATGGGGTGAAGAATACAATATAGAAGCAAACCCAATAGATGAACTTACAAAAATATATGTAAGAATAAATAACCTTTGTAAAGAAGACGAAAGTGTTTTAGAAGAATGTAGAAATAACTTCAAAAAATTAGAAGATGGAGATAAATACTGTACAGAGATTTGGTCAAAGTTTAGAAGCTTAAGTCTAAAAGAATTTCAAAGAGTATATGATCTATTAGGAAGTAAATTTGATTCATGGAATGGAGAAGCTTTCTATTCAGACAAAATGGGAGAAGTTGTAAAGAAATTAGAAGAAACAGGGAAATTAGTAGAATCAGAAGGAGCACGTATAATAGGTTTAGGTGAAAATACAGCACCATGTATTATAGGAAAAACAAACGGTTCTACAACATATGCAACACGTGACTTAGCGGCTATTTTATATAGAGCAAGAAACTACAATTTTGATAAAGCATTATATGTAACATCATATGAACAAGTTTTACATTTTAAACAAGTATTTGAAGTTGCAAAATTGTTAAATTTAGATGAAAAATATATAAATGGATTAGAACATGTTCCTTTTGGAATGGTAAGGCTAAAAGAAGGAAAGATGTCTACTAGAGAAGGAAATATTATAAAATTAGAAGATTTATTAAATGAAGCAATAACAAGAGCTTTAAAAGTAATAGAAGAGAAAAATCCAGATTTAGAAGAAAAGGAAGAAGTAGCAAAAAAAGTTGGAATAGGAGCAGTAATATTCAATGATTTATCGAATAGTAGAATAAAGGACGAAATATTTGACTGGGATACAATGCTTAATTTTCAAGGAGAAACAGGACCATATATTCAATACATATATGTACGTACAAAAAGTGTAATAGAAAAGGCTGGATACTTACCTAAATATGAAGATATAAATATAGATATATTAACAGATTGTTCATCAATAAATGTTATTAAAACAATTTCGAATTTTGAAGAAGTATTAAAACAAGTAGTTCAAAAAAATGAACCATCAATATTATCTAGGTATTTAATAGATTTAAGCCAAAGTTTTAGTAGTTTTTACAATAGCAATAAAATTATTGGAGAAGATAAAGAAAAACAAGATACTCGTTTATATTTAACAAATGCAGTAGGAACAATATTAAAAACAGGAGCAGGCTTACTAGGAATAGAAATGCCAAGTAGAATGTAGTGACAATGGGACGGAGTTTTTGTCACTACACTTTGAAGGGCTAACCTAACTGAAACACTAGTGACAAAAACTCCGTCCCATTGTCACTCTGTTAATTAGAAAAAAGGAGTAAAATGAAGGAAAGAAAAGTAATATTTTTAATATTAATAATTATAAACTGTATAACAATATTTTACTTTTCTAATCAAGTAGCAGACACCTCAAGTGCCTCAAGTGGAAGAATTGTAAATTTTGTGATAAAAGTATTACCACAATTTAAAAATATGGAAGAATATAAAAAAGAGCATATAGCAAATGAAGTGTTACAACCAATTGTAAGAAAAATGGCGCATTTTTCAATATACACATTACTAGGATTTTTAACTATAAACTTTGCACTTGCATGTGAAAAACAAAATAGCTTTTGCAATATGGACGAGAAATTCCCACCCTTACAAGTAAAAAAGGTTAGAAATAAAAGAATACTATATAGCTGGTTATTTGGAACATTATATGCCATATCAGATGAAATACATCAACTATTTATATCAGGTAGAAGCTGTGAATTTAGAGATGTTTGTATAGATTCATTAGGTGTACTAACAGGAATTGTTATTATGATAATAATTGTTAAAATATTTAATACATTGAAATACAAGATAAACTAATTTTTAGATGTGAATATTTCAAGCAAGTAACTAGTTAGAGATAAGTTATGAAAAGCCAAATTGCTTAAAATCAAAAGGAGTAAAAAATGAAAAATGTACAAGTTCTAATGTCTACATATAATGGAGAGAAATATTTAAAAGAGCAAATTGATAGTATATTAAGTCAAGAAAATGTTGAAGTAAGCTTACTTATAAGAGATGATGGCTCAACAGATAAAACTTTAAGTATATTAGAAAAAATAGTAAAAGAAAATACAAATGTAAGTTATTATATAGGCAAAAACATAGGTGCAGCAAAAAGTTTTATAGATTTAGTAAATCAATCAAAAGAAGCAGATTACTATGCATTTGCAGACCAAGATGATGTTTGGAATTCAAAAAAGATTATTTCTGCAATAGAAAAAATAGAAAATGATACCAATATTCCTTCTCTGTATATTTCTGCTTTAGAAGTAGTAGATGAAGAACTAAATACAATAGAAATAAAAAAAGTAAGTGGAAACCTCTGCTTTGAAGGAGAAATGGTAAAAAACTTTGCAACAGGTTGTACAATGGTTTTTAATAAAAAACTATGTAATGCAATTAAAACATATAATCCAAGTTATATAATAATGCATGATTCATGGATAACAAGAGTATGTTATGCTATTGGCGGAAATGTAGTTGTTGATGAAAACACATATATTAAATATAGACAACATGGAAATAATGTAGTAGGTTATAAGGATGAAGGATTTAGAAAGTTAAAAAAGCAACTAAAAATTGCGTTTATTGATAAAATCAGTATGAGGGTTAATATAGCAAAAGAATTAAAAAGTGGATATGAAGAATTATTAACAGATAATACGAAGGAATTAGTAAATAATTTAATTAATTATCAGACAAATTGGAAAGCGAAGAAATGGCTACTTGAAAATAAAAAGTTTAGGACAAATATTCCTAGAATAGATAGGAAGATTAAAATTGGTATTATTTTAAATAGGTTTTAGAAAGATTGGAGAAAAATAATGAATGAAAGAAACGTTTTTATTATAGGTTCAAATGGAATACCTGCTAAATATGGTGGATTTGAAACTTTTGTTGAAAATTTGACAGCTAAAAAAATAAGTAACAATATAAAATACCATGTAGCATGTATTGGAAATGACAATTGTGAATTTGAATATAATAATAGTAGATGTTTTAATATAAAAGTACCTAATATAGGGCCCGCTAAAGCCGAATATTATGATTTGGTTGCTTTAGAAAAAACTATAAAATATATAAAGAAAAATAATATTAAAGAACCAATAGTATATATATTAGGTACAGGAGTTGGTTTATTTATTGGATTTTATAAAAACAGATTACACAAATTAGGAGCAAAAGTATATGTTAACCCTGATGGATGCGAATGGAAAAGAGCTAAATGGAACTTAATATTAAGAAAATTCTTTAAAATATGTGAAGGAAAAATGGCTAAACATGCAGATTTACTTATATGTGATGCAATAAATATGCAGGAATATATAAAAGATGAGTATAAAAAGTATAATCCAAAAACTAAATTTATTGCATATGGTTCAGAATTAAATCAAACTAATAAAGTTAATAAATTAGTAGACTGGTGCTTGGAAAAACATGTAAAAAGAAATGAATATTATTTAATTGTAGGAAGATTTGTACCTGAAAATAATTATGAAACAATGATAAAAGAATTCATGAAATCTAATACAAGAAAAGATTTAGTAATTATTACAAATGTAGAACAAAACAAATTTTATGAAGAATTAAAACAAAAGACCAACTTTGATAAAGACAAAAGAATTAAATTTGTAGGAACAGTATATGATGAAGAATTGCTAACATTAATAAGAAAAAATGCATATGCATATTTGCATGGACATGAAGTAGGAGGAACAAACCCATCTTTATTAGAAGCTTTAGCTACAACAGATTTAAATTTGTTATTAGATGTAGGGTTTAATAAAGAAGTAGCTGAAAATGGAGCATTTTATTGGAATAAAGAAGAAAATAATTTAAGCAAATTAATAAATAAAATAGAAAAAATATCAAAAAAAGAAAAGGAAATATATCGTGAAAATGCTAGAAATAGAATAAAATGTAAATATAATTGGCAAGAAATAGTAAAAAAATATGAAGAAACTTTTGAAAATTTTATATAAGTATTGACAACAATTTCAAATTTTAGTATAATTTTATAGTATCTAAAAAGAGAAAGCTATGCAAATAGATATACATATATAAGAACTTACGTAAAGAGGAGGGAATTAAAAATGGCACAACCAAAAAGAAGATGGTCTAAAGCAAGAACAGGTTTAAAAAGATCAACATGGAAATTAGAAAACAAAAATTTAGTAGCATGTCCACATTGCCACGAAATGATGATGCAACATAGAGTTTGTTCAAACTGTGGTTACTATAATGGAAAAGAAGTAGTAGCAAAAAAAGAAGACTAAAATAATAAGAAACAGCATTAGATGCTGTTTTTTTTGTGAAGATAATCTACTTTTGGTACAGTACCTTTAAAAAAATATATTATATACTTTGAAAAGTAAAATTTTAGTGATATAATAATATAAAATTAATAACAAGAAGTGAGTAGCAAAGAGTATAAAGTTTGCTTTTTACAAGTTTTTGAGTGAGGTAAGTACATGAAAAAATTTAACAAATTAATAGAAGAAATCAAGAATAATAAATGGATACATGTAATGATAATAATAGTAATAGGAATAGTTTTAAGTATTCCATTATTAAAAATGAATTTACGAGATACACATGATGGTTGTTTACATCTTTTAAGATTAGTAGGAACTAAAAATACATTAGAGATAGATGAAATACCACCTATTATAGCTCCATATTTTTGTAACAATTGGGGTTATGCTATGAATTTATTTTATAATCCAATAGTAACATATATACCACTTCTAATTAAAATATTTACATCAACATATGTAATAGCTTTAAAAATATTTGCTTCTTTATGTATTATTCTATCAGGAATAACAATGTATAGTTTTGTAAATAAAGTAACAAATAGAAAAATAATAGCATTATTTTCATCAATTATATATCTAATAGTTCCATATAAATTAGGAGATGTATATATAAGGTTTGCAATAGGAGAGTTTGCTTCGTTTGTATTTTTACCAATTTTATTTATAGGAGTATATAACTTATTTAATCAAGAAGGAAACAAACACTATTATATAACAATAGGTGCAACAGGGCTATTATTAACACATACAGTTACAACATTTTATACAGCAATAATATGCTTTTTATATTTACTATTTAATATAAAAAAACTAAAAGAAAAAGAAATAATAAAAAAATTGCTAATTAATGTAATATTTATATTATTAATGTCTGCACTTTTTATAGCACCAATGTTAGAAGCGAGATTTTTAACACAATATACAATATTCGATAACGAGTTAATGGTTACAAATGCAGACTATGTATATAAAAATACACTAGAAATAAAAGATTTATTTGTATATAATGGAGAATTATTATCACAAAGCTACAAAAAATCAGCCATTTATATAATAGGAGTACCAATATTTACATTAATGTGCTTAACAATATTTGTATATAAGAAAATAGATAAAAAATATAAAGATTTTTATATAATATCTTGGATGTTTGCTGTTATATCTTTATTTATGTGTACAAAATATTGCCCATGGTTTTTATTTCCAAATATATTGTGTACACTACAATATCCATGGAGAATGTTAACGTTTTTTGCATTTTTTATATCCTTTGTATTAGGTGTAAATTTGTATATATTAATAAAAATGTTATTTAATAAAGATATAACAAGAGTAGTAGTTACAACTATATTAATTATACTTATGATTATATATACTATTCCTATATTATTAGAGTTTACATCAAATAATAAAATAGAAGATATTGAATATGAAAATAAAGTACTTAATAATCCAAAAATAAACTATATGAGTATAAATAGGGAATATATGCCTAAAAAAGCACTATTGCTACAGGGTACATATTTAAAAGAAAGAAATGATGAAACATATATATTACAAGGAACTGCTAATATTATAAGAGAAAACAAAGAAGATTTTACAGATATTATAGAAATAGAAAGCATAGAAAAAGAAACTATACTAGAATTTCCATACTTATATTATCCAGGATATAAAATAACATTAAATAATAAAAAAATAGAAGCAATAGAAACAGAGCATGGATTTGTAGGTTGCAAGGTAACAGAAAATGTAGAAAAGGCAAATATAACAGTGGAATATAAAGGAACGATAATAACATACATTTCATATGTTGTGTCATTTATAACATTTATAATATTCATAATATATTGTGTATTAGAAAAGAGAAAAGAATAGTTATAATGTCAAACATCCTTCGCGCTACTCTACATACTTAAGTTACTGTTATATTGAATGAAAATCAAATAAATAATACAAATCTAATATTGTAGTGATTGCACTTTAAATAACTAAATCTTCGAGGAAATTCCTACAAATTTTCAACTTCTAATGTCCATAAAAAAGGAGAAAAATATGCAAAAAATAAAAGAATTACTAAAAAATGAAAAATATTATAGTGTAATAATCATATTAATAGCAAGTATATTTGTATGTTTACCTTTAATGAGTAGAAATGTTGACATGACATATGATGATGGAATACAACATATTGCAAGGTTAATGGGTACATATCAATCGTTGCAAGAAGGACAAACTAATATAATGTCTAATTTTTGCAATGGTTTTGGTTATTCTTGGAACATATTTTATAGTCCACTTACAGCTTTTTTACCATTAATATTTAAAATATTAGGTTTAACTTTTACAGTATGTATTAAATTATTTATGTTTTTAGTAGTTTTCTTGTCAGGATATTTCATGTATTTATTCACAAAGAAAGTTACTAAAAGTAATAATATGGCTATAATTGCAGGAATGCTATATATCTTTGCACCATATAGGTTAACTGATATGTATATAAGAAATGCTGTTCCAGAACTTACTTCATTTGTATTTCTACCATTAATATTTTTAGGAATATATAATATATTTAATGAAGAACAAAATAAGAAATATATATTAGCAATAGGTGCAATAGCACTAACTTTAACACATACTGTCATAACAATGTATGCAGCAATAATTGTATTAATATATGTACTTATTAATATTAAAAAACTAAAAAATAAAAACATACTAAAAGTACTTATAATAAATGTTTTATTAATATTAGTAATCACATCATTTTTTTGGGTGCCTCTTTTAGAACATAAATTGTCATCCAATTATGAAGTGTTTAAACCAGGCAGAATGGAAAGAACAGAAGTATTAATAAGTTATAAATTAGATTTATACAGATTATTTTTTACTAAAACAAATGATTATATGCTTTACAACATAGGGCTAATTACTCTAATAGGTTTACTGCTAACTCCAATAGCATTAAAAAAAGTTAAAAACGAGTCATATTACAAATTATATATATTTATGTTAGTAACAGGTATTGTGCTAGCTATAATGACTCTAAAAATATTTCCATTTGAACATTTACCATCGATATTAAAAATGCTTCAATTTACATTTAGATTACTAGAATTTACAAGTTTTCTATTTGCATTTGTTGCAGCAACAAATATAGTAACTGTCTGTAGAATTAATGTAAGAGAATTAATAATTTTATTAGTAGCTCTAATGACACTAACAATTCCATATAAAAGCCATTTACGAGCTTTAGATAACTTTGATGAAAATATGCTTTGGCCATCAGTACCAGTTACACAAGAAACAGGAAGAGTGCATGCAGGATGTGCAAGTTTTGAATATTTGCCATCAAAAGCATTTGAAAATAGAAAATATATAGAAACAAGAACACAAAATGCAAAAGTTATGAATGAAAATAGTTCTACTATAATAGAAAATGAAATTAAAAATGGAACTAAAATGAGTTTTGACGTAAAATATGTATTAGAAGAAACACGGAATAGAATTACCATACATATATTATTTAGGCTATGATGTAACATTAAAAACAGCAAACGAAAAAATAAAATTACAAACCTTTGAAACAGATAATGGTTTTATAGGAGTAAAACTTCCAATACTAGAAGAAGGAAAAGTAGAAATAAAATATACAGGAACCTGGCTTATGAATGTATCAAATTTTGTGTCAGTTATAGGAGTGTGCGTATTCATAGGAATATATTTTAAAAATTATACAACAAAAAAGTCAACTTCTAATTAGAAGTTGACTTTTTTGTTTAAAATTCTTCTTTTCTATATTCCAATATTTCTTTAGCTTGTTTTCTTTCATCTTCAGAAAGTTCTCTGCCTAAATACGGACACCATAAAGGTTTGGAGATATTAATCATTTCGCTAAGAGTCTCTAAGTATCTTGAAATAGATGCTTCCATTTTTAAACATACTGCTTTCTGATCTTCATCCCGAAACCAGTCATCAGGGTCAGGGTCTGGTTTAAATGTAAGAAATTCACAATTATCACAAACTTCTTTACTATCATTAATTCCGCCTGTAACATATTCAAGCTTACCATTCTTTGTTACTACTACATCAATACCTGCTTCTTCATATTCCCGTATTTCTTTCTTCGTTTTTGAATCCATAATTATACCTCCTTCATAATAATGACAATAGGTTGAATTAAAAGTTTTATATATAATAACATAATGTAAAGTAAGTGTCAATGGTCTAAATTATAATAATCAGTCAAATCAATTGACTAAATATCCAAAATGATATAAAATACTAATAGCAATAAATGAAAGGAAGAAAAATATGTCAAAGCCAACAGTAGCAATAGTAGGAAGACCAAACGTAGGAAAATCTACATTTTTTAATTATATAGTAGGGAAAAGAATATCAATAGTACAAGATGAGCCAGGTGTTACAAGAGATAGGGTATATGCTGAAAGCACATGGAGAGGTAGAACATTTTCATTAATAGATACAGGAGGAATAGAGCCAGAATCAGAAGATATAATAATATCTCAAATGAGAGAACAAGCCAATATAGCAATAAGTGTAGCAGATGTTATTATATTTTTAACAGATATAAAACAAGGAGTAACAGCAGCAGATAAAGAAATAGCACTAATGCTTAAAAAATCCAAAAAGAAAGTTATTCTAGTATGTAATAAAGCAGATAATTATGGAAAAACTTCAGATGATATATATGAATTCTACAATTTAGGACTAGGTGACCCATACCCGGTATCTTCAGTGAATGCAATAGGCATAGGAGATGTACTAGATGCAATATACGAAACTTTCCCAGAAAAAACACAAGGTGAAGATGAAGAAACAATAAAAGTAGCAATAATAGGAAAGCCAAATGTAGGAAAATCATCATTAGTAAATAAAATATTAGGTGAAAACAGAGTAATAGTAAGTGACATAGCAGGAACTACAAGAGATGCAATAGACTCAAATTTTGAAAATGAATTTGGAAAATATGTATTTATTGATACAGCAGGAATTAGAAGAAAAAGTAAAGTAGATGAACAAATAGAAAAATATAGTGTAATGAGAAGTCTACTTGCAGTAGAAAGAGCAGATGTATGTATTTTAATGATAGATGCAAATGAAGGTGTAACAGAACAAGATACCAAAATAGCAGGTGAAGCACATGAAGCAGGAAAAGCAGTAATAATAGCTGTAAATAAATGGGATGAATATGAAAAAGATACAAACACAACTGAAAAATATAAAAAAGAAGTATACAATAAATTATCATATCTATCATATGCACCAATAATATTTATATCAGCAAAAACAGGTCAAAGAGTACATAAACTATTCGAAATGATAAACATGGTAGCAAGCCAAAATGCAATGAGAGTATCTACTTCAGTATTAAACCAAGTATTAAATGAAGCAATAGCAATAGTTCAACCACCAACAGACAAAGGTAAAAGGCTAAAAATATACTACATGACCCAAGCCTCAACAAAGCCACCAACATTTGTAGTATTTGTAAATGATAAAAAGTTATTTCACTTTTCATATGAAAGGTACTTAATAAATCAAATAAGAAAAGAATTTATATTAACAGGGACACCAGTAAGGATGATCGTTAGGGAGAGAAAAGAAAAGGATGCATAAAATGTAGGGTAGGCCTTGTGTTTACTCGCTCTTCGAAGCAATTGCAAGAATGAAAATATTAGGAGATTTCTCCAAAGAAGGGCAGATACAAGACCTGCCCCTACATAATAAAAAAGGAGGTACAAAAAATGATAACATACATAATAGTAGCAATAATAGCATATTTACTAGGAAGCATAAGCTTTTCAGTAATAATTAGTAAAAAAATGGCAGGATTTGATGTAAGACAAAAAGGAAGTGGAAATGCAGGTACAACAAATGTATTAAGAAGTGTAGGAAAAAAAGCAGCAATAATAACTTTAATATTAGATGTATTAAAAGGTGTAGTAGCAATACTTGTAGCTTATATAGTAGGAAAAATAGCAAATAATTTAGATAAAAGCTTGTTAATTCAAATAGCAGGAATAGCAGTTATAATAGGACACACATTCCCAATATTCTTTGGTTTCAAAGGAGGAAAAGGAATAGCCACATCTTTAGGAGTATTACTTATGACAAATTGGAATATAGGTTTAATATGTCTAGTATTTGCACTAGTATTAATGGTACTTACAAGAATAGTATCTTTAGGTTCAATAGCAGCAGCAATACTATTCCCAGTACTAATAATATTTATGCCAAGCAATAATTATATAGTAGAAGGAAATTACATAGTATATTCTATAATATTAGCAGTACTCGTAATATACAACCATAGAGCAAATGTAAAAAGATTATTAAATGGAACAGAAAATAAATTAGATTTTAAGAAAATTAAATAGAAGTTGGAAGTTGGAAGTTGGAAGTTGGAAAATAGGGATAAGTCTTCGAAGAATTACCCGAAATTTAACTTCCAACCTGCAATCTCTAACTTCCATACGGAGGAATTATAATGAAAAACATATGTATAATAGGTAGTGGAAGCTGGGGAGTAGCTTTAGGTGTACACTTAGCTAAATTAGGAAATAATGTAAAAATATGGTCTTTTTCAGAAGAAGAAAGAGATTTAATAAATAATGAAAAAAAATGTAAATTCTTACCAAATATAACATTACCAGAAGGTATATATTGTACAACTTCATATGAAGAAGCAATATCAGGTAGTGAAATAATATTACATGTAACACCATCAAAATTTACAAGAAATATAGTAAGAGGTTATAAAGAATATGTAACAAATCAACCAATAGTAATTTGTACAAAAGGTTTTGAAAAGGAAACTTTATCTACATTAGATGATGTAATATCTGAGGAAATACCAAATGCAAAAATAGCGGCACTTTCAGGACCTAGTCATGCAGAAGAAGTTTCAATAGGTGTTCCAACAGCAATAGTAGTTGCTTCAAAAGATATAAACCTTGCAAATGAAATAAGAGATATTTTCATGAATGAAACATTACGTGTATATACAAGTACAGATTTAAAAGGTGTAGAACTAGGTGGAGCATTAAAAAATATAATTGCATTTTGTGCAGGAATATCAGCAGGAATAGGACTAGGAGATAACACATTTGCAGCATTAATAACAAGAGGCTTACACGAAATATCATTATTAGGAGAAGTATTAGGCGGAAATAAACAAACCTTTTATGGCTTAACAGGTCTAGGAGACCTAATAGTAACTTGTCTAAGTGAACATAGCAGAAACAGAAGAGCAGGAAAATTATTAGGACAAGGTAAAAATATAGAAGAAATTAGAAAAGAAATAGGAATGGTAATAGAGGGAGTAGACAACATAG
Source organism: uncultured Clostridiaceae bacterium (assembly GCA_949927585.1). Taxonomy (GTDB): domain Bacteria; phylum Bacillota; class Clostridia; order TANB77; family CAG-508; genus UMGS1663. The sequence continues at coordinate 22,743 of CATLFA010000014.1, read as the reverse complement.
AAGTAGCCTATGAACTTTCAAAAAAATATAATTTAGATATGCCAATAGTAAAAGGTGTATATCAAGTATTATATGAAGGTTTAGACCCAAAAATAGGCGTAAAGATGCTAATGACAAGAGATAAAAAAGAGGAATAGAAAATGAAATTAGTAATTCAAAGAGTAACAAACGCAAGTGTTACAGTAGAAAATAACATAGTAGGGAAAATAGGAAAAGGCTTTTTAGTTCTTTTAGGGGTTGGACCAGAAGATACTGAAAAAGAAGCAGATTATCTAGTACAAAAACTAATTAAATTAAGAGTTTTTGAAGACCAAAACGGAAAAATGAATTTAAGTCTAAAAGATATAGAAGGAGAACTTTTAATAGTATCTCAATTTACCCTATATGCAGACTGTACAGGAGGCAATAGACCAAGCTTTACAAATGCCGCAAAACCAGAAAAAGCAAATGAATTATACAAATATTTTATGCAAAAATGTAAAGAAGAAAATATAAAACTAGAACATGGCATTTTTGGAGCAGACATGAAAGTAGAACTTTTAAATGATGGACCAGTAACAATAATATTAGAAAAATAAAAAAGTATTTACATTTGACATAAAATTCGAATTCATTAAACAAAGAATAAAAAAAGCTAGTGAAGTAAAAAAATCAGATTACATAGCATTTGCTATTAAGAATTGTTTGAGGTATGAGTTAAAACAAGATTGGTATTATAAAGTGCCTAATAAAATTATTATTTTCTTTTAAATTAAAACACGTTAGAAAATTCTAACGTGTTTTAATATGGAAACCTCTCATACAAATACCTTATAATCTCATCAGCATTATTTCCAGTAACATTTATCAAAACATCTTCATCTATACATATCCACATATTTATTTTAAATTCATCTTTATTTTCAATAAAAGTACCTATTAAATCACTCATTTCAACAGGATTATCAAATTCTATTTGTAGTTCTAATGTGTCATTATTTATATTTTTTAAAATTTCTTCTGTCGCCAAATAAAAGCTTTTTAAAAATCTATTAATCTCACCATTTATATTAGTATATAATCTAACAAAATTTCTCATACTAAAAATCTCCTTTTCTATATTGTAGGAATTTTCTCATAGTAGGAGGAAAGCTCCATGCAATATAGTTATTGCGAAATTTAGAGTTTTTATCAATTTACATTGTGTAGAAACTCTTGATTTCGCTTTTTAATAGTATTTAGTTTTATTTTTGTAACTATACTAGGAATAATTTTGAAATTTTTAATTCATACTATAAATAATTCGTTTATGTATATGAAAGGAAAATTTTTAATATGAAAAATAAAAAATATTTAATTTTGCTTATATGCGTTGTTATTATTTTAGCAATTGTATTTGGAGCTGTAATGGTTTTTAGCAATAGTGGAGATGACACTACAAAAGATAAAATAAAAGAAGAAATATATTATATTGAAACTAAACTTTTAGGTATGCTCAATTCCCTTAATAATATACCATTTTCTAATTCTGTATTATTAGAGCAAAATACAATAAAAGGTCAAGAAAAATCTAATAATGGTTCTTCTGGTTCTTCTTCACAAGGTTCAGAAGAAAAATCACAAGGAGGAGAATCTTCCTCATCCTCAGGTTCTTCTGGAGGAGAGTCATCTGGTTCTTCAGAAAGTGGAGGAGATACAGATTATACAAAATATAATGTGCAAAGCAAAAATATTTTAAATATAAAAGAAAATGAAATAGATTGGAACTATATAAAAAATACAGTCGAATTGTTACACACAAGTTGGACAACGATAATGATTGATTTACACAGTTTAAATATAAAAAATGATGATATATTATCATTTTCAAATAACTTAGATGCGTTAATATTAAATATTGAAAGAGAAGATAAAAGAGCTACGTTAAATAGTTTGGCTAGTTTGTATGCAATTATACCAATATATATTAATCAATATTCTAACGATAATTATGAAGAAAATCTTGAATATACAAAAGCTCATATCATAAACTCTTATGTATTATTAGAAGATGATAAATGGGAAGATATGCAAAAAGAAGTTACAAAAGCACAAGAATATTTTAATCTTGTTATAAATTCTGTAAATACAAAAAGTTCACAAATATTTATAAATAAAACTTATATATTATTAAATGAAATGAAAAACGCTATAAATTTAAAAGACAAAAAGTTGTATTATATGAAATATAAAAATTTAATGGAAAATATAATGAACGTCTAATATTTTGGAAAAATTACACAAGTTACCACTCTTAAGATGTTTAATTTATTTGACATTTACTTAAAAATATATTAAAATAAATATTGTAAGTAAATTGAATAGTCGCGTATAGCAACGTCGAAAGACAGCGTACGAGGAAAGTCCGGGCTCCACAGAGTAAAGATGCAAGATAACGTCTTGTGAGGGAAACCTTAAGGAAAGTGCAACAGAAAATAACCGCCTAAAATTTAGGTAAGGATGAAAAGGCGAGGTAAGAGCTCACCGCTTCTATGGTGACATAGAGGGTCAGTGTAAACCCCATCTGGAGCAACACCGTAAAAAGAAGGCTAAGGCTGCTCGCCATCTTCTAAACATGGTGGCTTTGAGCTGTATAGTGATATACAGAGTAGATAAATGACTATTCACGACAGAACCCGGCTTACAGATTTGCTTATGAAAAATGAAAAAGCTCAGCCTAAAGCTGAGCTTTTTCATTTTTCATAGAAATTTATATCATTTGGAATAGAAGCTTCAAATGAAACATTTTGCTTTGTAATAGGATGTATAAAACAAATCCTATAACTATGTAATGCCTGTCTACTAATTAAACTAGTATTACCACCATATAAATCATCTCCTAAAAGAGGGTGGCCAATATGAGCCATATGTACACGAATTTGATGTGTTCTACCAGTTTCTAATTTACACTTTATAACTGAAAACTTAATTCCGAGCATTTTCTGCTTCTTTTAATATTTCATAATGAGTAACAGAAGGACTGCCGAGAAGGACATACACATCTTTCAATAATACTACCTTCTTTTCTGCTAATAGGCATATTAATAGTTCCACTTTTTTCATTATTAATAAAAAATCCTTCTACAATAGCAATATATTCTTTAACAAAACTACCTTCCTTCATTTGTTTAATCAAAGCTTCTTGAATATACTCATTCTTAGCAAAAACAACCAATCCAGAAGTATCTTTATCAATACGATTAACAGGTCTAATTTTCTTATTTAAACCAATAGAATCAAAATAAAACTTAATTCCAGAAGATAAACTATCTTCATAATGTAAAATAGAAGGATGAACAGGAATACCCGCACACTTATTTACAATTAAAAGCCATTCATCTTCATACACAATATCCAAACACATTTGCTTAGAAACAATATTAGAGTTATCTTCAGCATAATCAAAAGAAACACTTATCTTATCATTAACACCCACATTTTGATAAACAAAAGCTGGCAAACCATTCAAAAAAATGGCATTCTCTCTTTTCAAAGTAATAAGCAACCTATGTGAAATATGTAGGCAAGAAAGAAGAATATCCTTAACATTCTTACCATTATCATTATTTGTAACAACATATTCTAACTTCATATACATACACCTCGCACGCTAGGGACGGTCTTTTCCTTGCTAATTCGGAACGTTGGGGGACACTCCTTAATAAAAATATTTTAATAAATAGTTTTATTTTCTTTTTGATATTTCTCAAATGTCTCAATACACTCATCTCTATCAATCTGTTTCAAACTAATTAAATCTTTTTCATTTCCTTTTAAATATTCATAAATCAAATCATCTCGGAAACCAATATTCCCAGCATCTTCACGAGTACAAGCATAATATATTTCTTTTATATTTGACCAAATTATTGCAGATAAACACATAGGGCATGGTTCACATGAAGTATATAGTACATAATTTGATAAATCATAAGTGCCTAGCTTTTTACATGCATTTCTTATAGCTGTTACTTCAGCATGTGCGGTTGGGTCATTATTTTTTAGAACTTGATTATTTCCGAGTAGCTATTATATTTCCATTTTTATCAGTAATAACAGCACCAAAAGGACCTCCTTCATTTAAATGCATTCCATTTTCAGCCATTTCCTTTGCAATTTTCATATATTCATTCATTCCATTCATTACTCCTTTATTTTTTTATATTCTTAGGAAAATCATACACAATAATAGTGAGTTTTCTTTAAAAATTTTATTCTTGTTTTTGTATATATGAATATTTTAACACAAAAATTATAAAATATCTATAAATTAAAAAAATCAAATTGATAATTAATAATAAATGTGATATAAAATTAAAAAAGGAGAGATAATAATATGATAGAAGAATTTAATTTTAAATCATGTACAAGAAAAGACATTTATGCTAAAAAATGGTATGATGAGGAAAAAAGTGAATATAAAGCTGTAGTTCAGTTGGTACATGGAATGGAAGAACATATTGGTAGATATGATGAGTTTGCTTCATTTTTAGCAAGCAATGGTTTTATTGTTGTTGGCCATGACCATTTAGGACATGGTAAAACTGCAAAAACAGATGAGGAATTAGGATTTTTTACTAATACAAATGGATGGTTTTGTTTAACAAAAGATATTCATATTTTACAAAATAAAATAAAAAATGAATATCCCAATTTGCCATATATTATTATGGGGCATAGTATGGGGTCATTACTTACAAGAACATACCTTACTTTATATGATGATAACTTAAATGGAGCTATTATAACAGGTACAAGTGGGCAAAAAGCAGGTTTATTAACAGGAAGTATACTTGCTAAATTAATTATAATGTTTAAAGGTAAAAAATATAAAAGCAAGTTATTAGCATCAGCCGTAACTGGTTCTTTTAATAGAGAATTTAAGCCAAATAAAACACCAGTTGACTGGACAACAAGTGATGAAAAGATAATAGAAGAACATATAAAAGACACAAACCCAAATTGCAAATTTACAGCAAGTAGTTATTTAGAATTGTTTAAAGGAAGTATGTATTTAAATAAAAAGAAAAATATAGAAAAAACACCAAATATTCCTATTCTAATTTTCTCAGGAGAAAAAGACCCAGTTGGAGAAAATGGAAAAGGAGTAAAACGTGTATATGATATGCTAAAAGAAGTAGGAAAGGAAGATGTTACTTTAAAATTATTTCCTAATGGAAGGCATGAGATGCTAAATGAGGTAAATAGAGAGGAAGTTTTTGAATTTGTTTTAGAGTGGATAAAGAGCAAAATATAAAATTTGGAAAAAAAATCCTACTGCGCAAAAACTTTCTAAACTAAAAACAAGAAAATTTGAAATAATATTTACTATAAAATATAAAAAAGGAGGAAATTTTTTATGAAAAAAATAGTAAATATAATTGCAATTTTTCTTGTTTTATTTTTACTAACATTTACAGCTAAAATTTATGCAGCAACTTTAAATAATTTAGATATTACAACAACTAAACAGACAGTACATCCAGGAGAAACTGTAACCCTAAATGTTGCATTTGGGCAAAACATGGGTGCATATACAGTAAATGTAGATTATGACGAAAACTTATTAGAATACGTATCAGCAGAAGGTGGAACAGCAAATAATACAGGCTCTAAAGTTATACTAACATACTATTACAATGCAGGAGGAACTGAAGCACCACGTAATAGTGCAAGCGTTACTTTTAAAGCAAAAGAAGGAATAATAACTACAAATCCTACTGACTTAAGTATTACATTAACAGGTTTAGGCGACCCAGATGCAAACCCTATTGATGATATTACAGTTCCTATTATTAAAAATTTAATTGTAGAACCAGTATATGTAGATTATGACATTAGCCTTAATTATACAGGAGAAATAATACCAAAAGAAGAAAAGAATATGGAAATAGTTATATCAAGTACTATGGGTAAAAGTTATGAACACACAAGAATAATAGCAGAAGCAGTAACTCCAAATGGAGAGAGTGTACAACTTCTTGCAACAGATAGCCAAAGTTTAGAACATGACATTATTCAAAGTGGATGGGGAAGCGCAGATGGAGATGCAATAGGTGGAAAAGATGTAGTTAAAAAGTTGCAAGCAAGAGGTATATTTAGCGGTTATGGAGATTATTCTATTACTTTAAAACTAATAGATAGGGACAATAGTGATAGTGTTATTGCTAGCAAAACTTTTTCAATTTCTGTAAAAGAAAAACCAGCTGAAATAGTACCACCAGCAGAGGAAGAAGTACCACCAGTAGAAGAGAATAAACCTCAACAAGAAACGCCAAGTACTCTACCAAAAACAGGTAATACAATATATTTAAGTATATTACCAATAGTAGCAATATTAATAATAGCATATGTAGCATTAAGAAAGAAAAAATAACATTTATATATTAATTAAAAAAGTTGATTGTAGGGGTCGCCACCTTATGAAGCGACCCATTACTTCAACAAATTGCTAAAAAAATCATATAACTTCTATTTAGGAGGTTTAAAATGGGAAAAAGAGAATTAAGAAGGAAAAAGAAAAAAGATAAAATAAAAAGTAAAATTAGAATTGCCATTTTAGGAATTCTTTTTTGTATTATAATATATGTGGGGTTTGGTATTTATAAAGAAAATAAAATCAAATTAGTAGAAGGAAATAAACCAGTAGTAGAAAAAGTAGCAGAAGAAATACCACTTGTGCCAGTTATTCCAGTAGAGATAGAAATTTTGCCAAAAACATATATGGATTATGAAGTTATTGCAAAATTAGAAATTCCAAAAATAAATTTAGAAACTAATGTACTTAAAGATTATACAACTGATGGAATGAAAGTTTGCTCTTCAAAATTCTTTGGACCTGAACCTAATGAGGTAGGAAACTTTTGCATTGCGGGTCATAACTATGACCAAGAAAATATGTTTAATCATTTAATAAATTTAGAAAAAGGGGATGAACTATACTTAACAGATAATAAAAATGGAAAAGTTATTTATAGTATATATGATATATATAGAGTAAAACCTCAAAATACAGCACCAATAGGACAAGAAACTAATGGAAATAAAATAGTTACTTTAATTACATGTGTTAATTATTCAAGGAGTAGACTTATTGTACAAGCAATTGCAAATAAGTAGAATATACTACAATATAAACAACAAGTAAAAAATAAGATAAGAAATTTAAAATGTGAAATAGTCACAAATAAATATCTTATCTTTTTTATATTCTAAGGAAAATCATACACAATAATAGTAAGTCTCTTTAGAAAAGATTATGGAAAAATAAAATGTTTTAAGTGGCAAAGCCATATAAGAAAATTTTATTCTTGTTATTATTAATTGTTTAGTATTTTAAATTAGAATTAAATTACAATTTTTCAATTTCTTCTTTACTTAATTTAGTTATTTTTTGAATCTCTTCATTTGTATAATTTTGATTTTTCATTTCTTTTGCTATTTCAAGTTGCTGTTGTTGTGAACCTTGTTCAATACCTTGCTCAAGACCCTGTTCAAGACCTTCTTTAATACCTTTCTCAAAGCCATCTTTAATTCCTTGTTCCAAACCACGGTCATAGCCTGTTTTAACTAAATTATTTTGATCTAATACATATTTCTCACGTAAATCTGCTAAATATCTTTCACGTTCATCTTTGCTTATTTCTTCTAAAACCTTTTTAGCTTTTTTTAAAGGTTCTTCTACATTACTCATATCAATATCACCTGACTTTATTATAAAATTTACCCAAGTATCTAATTTTTTACCTTCTGAGTATTTTTTTACCTTAGGCATTTCTATTATATAAATTTCAAGTGAATCTGTCAAGATTGAATCACAATATTCTTGTTCACGAAAATTCCATTTAGTCATGTATTTCTCAATATTTTTAAGACTTTTAATATCAAAGTCTGTAAATAAAATAGCAATGCATTTATTAGCTTCAAAATAGTTATGTCCTTTTTTTATATTTTGACTATACATTTTGCTTAAATAAAATAAAATTCTTTTCTCAATATTGTTTTGATCAACTAGTTGCATTTCAATATCACAATCAATTGAATCATTAATTCTAGCACGTATATCAAGAATTCCAAGCTTATCATCTAATAAGTCAGCCTCAATAATTTTGTTACAATCAAGAACAACTTGAGAAACTTCTTCTTCTAATATGGAATTTAATAGACCTTTGGTAATTTCTTCGTTTCCAACAAATCCAAAGATACGCTTAAATGTATAATCATTTTTTAATTCTAATAAATCGATAATATCATCTCCTTTATGTATAAATTAAAAAAAATTTTGGAAAATATTTTAGGAAAGAATATCCTAAAAGTTTGAATAAAAACTTAAAATACTAAACAAAACAATATTAACATAAAGCGTTCATGATTTCAATAGCGAAAAATAAGAAGTTTTGTCGAGAGGGCAATTGTACACTATTATTTGCATATTTTCCCAGTTGCAAGGGAATGATATAAAATAGTAAAGAGTACAAATTCAAGGAATTTTGAGAGAGGCAAGTAATATGAAATATATAAAAATTTTTATAATAATAATAGGAATTTTATTTTTTAATGCATTTATAAACATATCATATTGTACAGATAAGCGAGATGGAATAGATAGTTTTCCAGATAGTTATAAACCATATTTACAAGAACTACAAAAAAATCATCCCAATTGGAGGTTTGTTTCATTATATACAAACTTAGATTGGAATTATGCTATAAATAATGAAAATGTATTTGGAAAAAACCTAGTACCTAAATCATATTCTGATAGGTGGAAAAATACTAAACCTGGTGAGTATAATGTTGAGGTAGATTCAGGTTGGGTAGACAGTTCAAGAAGGGCTTTAGAATATACTATGGATCCTAGAAACTTTTTAAATGAAGTTCGAATTTTTCAGTTTGAAGCACTTTCTTATGATGAAAAAACAAATAACGTAGATGGAATTGAAAAAATATTATACGGAACTGAGTTCTATAATAAAATAGTAGATTATGTAACAAGTTTAGGAAATATAGTAACTATGAATAGCAAATATTCAGACCTTATTTTATCAGCTGGAAAAACATCAAAAGTTTCCACATATCATTTGGCATCAAGAATAAAACAAGAGGTAGGGCCTTTCTTATCACACAGTTCTATTAGTGGAAGGGTAGCAGGTTTTGAAGGCTTATATAATTTTTATAATATAGGAGCAACAAGTTCAGCAGAGCCAATGGGAGCTATAAAGAATGGACTTAGGTATGCACGTGATGGAAAAGGTGCAAGCGAAGCTACTAAAGCTAAATATTTAATTCCATGGGACAACAAGGAAAAAGCTATTACTGGTGGTGGAATTTTCATAGGTTCTAGTTATATTAATGTAGGACAAGATACACTATATTTACAAAAGTTCCATGTGACTTCTAACACAGGAGGAGAACTATTTTGGCATCAATATATGACAAATGTATTAGCTCCATATAGTGAGTCTAGATCTATTTATAACGGTTATAGTAATACTGGAATACTAGAAAATAGTATGACTTTTATTATACCTGTTTATAATAATATGCCAGAGATGTCAACACAAAATCCAAATATTTTAGAAAGTGATTATTCTTCGGATAACACAAAAGTATATGCAGATGTAACCAATACTTTAAATGTACGTTCAGGTCCATCAACCTCGTATGAGTTATTAACAAAGGTTGATAGAAATGTAGTAATGACAAGAATTGCAAAAGGAAGACAATCTCGGAGAATTATGGGATAGGGTAATTCTTCCAAATCGGAATGATGGGTTATGTATTTCAAAATTATTTAAAAGAATTACCAACAATACAAATAGAAAAAATAAATGTTTCAGCTGATAAAACGCTACTTAAAAAAGGAGAAAATGTAAAATTAAAAGTAGAAATATTACCAGATGAAGCAAAAGACCATGAAGTAGAATATACTTCAAGCGCTCCTAATATAGCCACAGTAGATAATAGCGGAAATATAGTAGCACAAAAATCTGGAACTACAACAATTACAGTAAAGGCAAAAGAAAACGAAGTAAAAGGGCAAATTGAAATTAAAGTATATAATCCTGTAACAGGTATAGAGCTAACAAATGAAAATTTAGTTATGCAAGAAGGTGACCGTTTTATTGTAACACCTATCATTCTTCCAACAGATGCAGATAATAAAAATGTGACATATTCTTCAGAAAATGAACAAATTGCTACAATAGATAATAATGGGAATATAATAGCAGTTAAAGAAGGAAAAACTAAAATAAATGTAATTACTGAGGAAGGTGGCTTTAAAAGTGAAATAGAGGTAACAGTAGTACAAAAGCTAGGAGAAGATGAAATTGTTTTTGATGAAGGTTTAAAGGTAGTACAAAATGAAATAACAGGCTGGGATATAGAAAAATTAAAGGTAGAAGATATAAAAGAGAAAATACAAAGTTCGTATAGTATTAAAATATACGATTATAAAGGTAATGAACTAACAGAAGGGCAAATTGTTGGAACTGAAAGTAAAATTAGGTTAGTAGATGAGAATGATGTTATTAAAATGGAATATTATATAGTAATATATGGAGACGTAAATGGAGATGGCAAAATAAATAGTTTAGACTTATTAGTACTTCAAAGGCATATACTAGAAATAGAAAAACTAAACGGTCTATTCCTAAAAGCACGGAAATATAAGTAAGAATGGGCAAAATCCTAGCTCACTAGATTTATTAAAAATACAAAGGCATATACTAACTTTAAAATTAATAGAACAAAGGTAGATTGTGGACTACATTGGGGACGGTTACTAATCGGAAACAAGATAGAGAAGAACAAAAAGTAATAAACAAAAATAATCTGGATAGATTAGGAACTGTCCCCAATCGGAAGCCCAGAAGAAAAAATAAATTCTTAAATTGTCCGCTCCCACGCCAACGCCTTACTAAAAAAGAAAGAGGAAAACAATGAAAAAAATTAAAAGTATAACAATAATATGTACTGTAATTATAATAAGCATGTTAATAAATTTACTAATAAATCAAACATCTTTTGCACAAACGAAAATGAATATAATTTCTGATAAAGAAACAATAAAAAAAGACGAAGAAATTAATATAAAAGTGCAAATTGCAGATACACCAATTGCAGCTTGTACGCTTGAAATATACTTTGATTCATCAAAATTAGAATATATAAAAGGACCTGAAAATTCAAACTATTCTAACAATAGAATAATTTACACTTGGCTAAGTAGCACAGGAAAAAACAAACAAGGTATAGAAACTGAAAACTTCAAATTTAAAGTCTTACAAGAAGAAAACACTAATATTGCAGTGTTTGGAGAATTCTATAATGAACAAGGAGAAAAACTAGAAATTGACAATAGTAATATAGAACTAAAAACTAAACAAGCCCAAAATAATATAAACCAAATATCAGATAATATAGAACAAACTCGGAGCAAGTAATTCAGCATATTTAAGTATATTAAGGTTAAACCATGAAGGAATTAGTCCAGAGTTTAAAAAAGATGTAAAAGAATACTATTTTATAGCAGATACCACACTAGAAAACTTAGAAATAACAGCAATTCCAGAAAATGCAAATGCTACAGTTACAGTAACAGGAAATACAAATTTGAAAATAGGAAAAAACATAATCCAAATACATGTTATATCAGAAGATAAAACAAAAGAAGAAACATATAAAATATATGTAACAAAAACTACAAATATAGAACTAGCAAATGCAAATTTAGAAATCCTTGCAGTAAGAGAAGGATTTGTAAATCCAGAATTTGACTATAATATAACCAATTATAAAGTAGAAATACCAAATCAAACAGAAAAAATAGAAATACTAGCAATACCACAAAGTACAAAAGCGCAAGTATCCATTATAGGAAACAATGAAATGAAAGTTGGAAATAATACTATACAAGTAAATGTACTAGCAGAAGATGGAATAACAAATAAGAAATATGAATTAATAGTTCATAGGAGAAACGAGCAAGAAGAAATACAATATGAGCAAGAAAGAGAAAGTGGAGCAGAAAGGTTATCTGCTATTTTAGAAGAACAAAATAATATCAACAATGTAAATAAAAATGCTAGTATTATATGGATTATAGGTATAATTGTATTATGTATTATCATAATTGTAGGAATTATATATATAATTAAAAAACAAAAAAAGATTGACTAATCATGTTAAATATGATATGTCTTAGAAAGTAACATTTTATGAATAGCAAATTAATAAATATTAAAGAGCGAAGGGAGAAATAATATGATACTTTCAACAGTCTGTTATATAGAAAGAAAAGGAAAATACCTAATGTTGCACAGAACAAAAAAGCAAAATGATATAAATAAAGAAAAATGGCTAGGAATAGGTGGAAAATTTCAAGATAAAGAAAGCCCAGAAGATTGTATTATAAGAGAAGTAAAAGAAGAAACAGGACTTACACTAAATTCAGTAAAGCTAAAAGGTATACTAACATTTATAAATACAATTTGTGAAACTGAATATATATATGTATTTACATCAAATGATTTTACAGGAAAACTAATAGAATGCAACGAAGGAGAATTACAATGGGTAGACAAAGACAAAGTAACAAGTTTAAACTTATGGGAAGGCGATAAAATATTTATAGAAAAAATAAAAGAAGATACTCCTTTCTTTACAATTAAATATTTATATGATGGAGATACACTACTTAATTACGATTTGAAAGAATATTAATGTAGAAAATAAAATAATTCAATAATAAGAGAAGAAAGTCTGAAAAATGATTTTCTTCTTTTTATTTTTATTAACAGTTAGCTTATGATAATAAATATTAGAATTATAAAAAGGAGAAAAAAGAGTAATCATTATAAAAAAATAAATAAAAAAACTTGAAAATTATGTAAAATTAATGTATGATTATAATAGTGCATAGTTTTTTATGTGATACTGTTGTTCACAAAAAATAATATTTTTTGAAAGGAGACTACAATATGAGTAAAACAATGGAACAAAGAACAGTGAAAGAAGTGGAAGGAAAGATTACACGGGTAAGCACTGAAGGAAGAAAGATTGAAATCTTTAGTATTCCTGAATATTTACAGAACCAAAAAGGAAACGATCAGGAGGAGATAAAAGGCACACAGGAGTATATTGAAAAATATTTTCCTATCGTTAAGGCAAGTACCTTATCTCTTGAAGACGAATTCCTTAAGCATGAACCCGAAACCAAAGAACAGAGAAAGTTCAAAAATGCATTGATTTCAGCAATAAAGTCAGGATTATCTGATTTTAGAGCACAGCGGATGGATGCATATTTTGACAAAGAAGGCAACATTTGTTTTAAGGCAGGTATGAAGCCAGCAGTTAGGAAATTATCAGTAAACGACTGGAAGAGAGTTGCTAAAGAATTTCTGCCAGAAAAAGAAAGCAGGCTTGGAACGACGAAGGAAAGAATTGCTTTCTTAGGATTACTTATCAAATACCTTATAGAAGAAAAAGGTTATCAAGTAAGTGATGCATGGAAAGCAGTATGTGATCAAAGTAAGGACTTAGGTCATTACGCGGATTCAGAAAATCCAAAGTATAACTTTGAAGATACTGGAAGTCGGCAGGTAGGCGAATGGTGTGACTTAGGTAATACATGTAAGATTACCGAAAATGATGAAGCCGGGTGCTTTTCGCTTGTTGGTGGTAGCTACGCTAACTTTGGTGACTGTTATCCTTTGGCTTGTGTCGATGATATCGACTTTCCTTATGACGTTTACGTCTATAGCGTGGGCTGGTTTGTGCTTTCTATGTAGCACTTACCACTGTACAAACAGTATAAAAATGGCGGAGATTCAAAATAGAGTCTCCGCATTATATTAAAATTTGATTGGAAAAATATGGAATGAAAAGAAAAAATAATAATTTAATTATAATACCAAAAACAGAAAAATATATTGAATATATGCTTACAATATTATTAAAATTACCACGTACAGAAAAGTTTAGTATAGGAACAGAAATAAAAACAATTATGTATGAAATGTTAAAAAATATTTTATTAGTTAGTAAAGTAAATACAAGCAAAAGGCTAGAAATATATAATATAGTAGATGCACAAATATATTACCAAAGAATTTGTGAGAAGTGTTAGTCGAATGGATATTTGAATGTGAAGCCGGTGGCGAGCGTGGACAACTGGTATGAAGGCAGTTGCAACGGTGATCTGATGACCTTCTACTCCATACTAAGTAGCATCAGTTTTAACGTCACTAGTAGTATTTATTTCAAACAAACCATGATTTGTACAACTGAAAATGCCATATTATTAATAGTTTTAATAGATATTCTTTTTTTATAAAATGAAACTATTTTATTTATTGTACAACTCTTATATAATAGATACAAATATATGCATATAAGGAGGAGATGTATTGGAAGAACTAATAAAAAAAGCACAAAAAGGAGATAAAGAGGCATTTACACACGCAATATTACTGATAAAAAATAATTTATATAAAATAGCAAAAATGAGAACTTCTGATGAGGAAAGTATTCAAGACATAATGCAAGAAACAATGCTAGATGCATATAAATACATAAAAAAATTAAAAGAGCCAAGCAAATTTAAAGCATGGATAGTAAAAATATTAATAAATAATTGCAACAAATACTATAAAAAATATCATTTAGAAGAAAATTATAATTTGGAATTCTACAAAGAAAATATTAAATATAATAGTAATCAACAATTAATAGAAGATACACTAGATTTTTATTCAATGATTAAAGATTTAAGATATGAAGAAAGAATAATTGTTGTTCTATTTTATGCAGAAAAGTATACTACAAAAGAAATTAGTAAAATATTAGGTATAAATGAAAACACAGTAAAAACAAGACTTTCAAGAGCTAAAGGAAAGATAAAAAACAATTACAAAGGAGGTCTAAGCAATGAATAATATAGATAATTTAATTGAAAATGTTATACAAAAGCCGATATATGAACCACAAGAATTTGAGCAAGCAATTTTAAATGCATTTGAAACAAAGAAGCATACAATAATACATTCAAATATAATAATTAAATTTATATCACTTATATCTGCTTTTATAGCAATAACAGCAGGTGTAGTTTTTGCAAAAGATATATCAAAATGGATAAATAATATATTCAATCCTGAAACAACAAGCAAAGGTGTTATACAAATGGCGGAAGATGGTTATATTCAAAATACAGATATGAACTTCATTGAAAATAATGGAATATCAATAAAAATAGATAATATTTTAATGGATGACTGCAACCTATACGTAGTATTTGAAGTAAAAACAGAAGGAAATATTGAATCAATATATAATATAGAAATATCAGATTTAATAATTTCAGATGAAAACAATAATCTTATATATTGTAATTATGACAGAGCAGATTTATATGAAGATTTTTGTAAAAAACATAATATAGAATTTAGTAATAAAAATATGAATAACAACTACACTAATGGAGGCTATCAATCAGAAGTTATAGAAAGAACAGATAATAGTGTAAAATTTTTATATAAAATGTATTCTACTAACTATCCAAAAAGTAAAAAACTAATATTTAACTTTGAAAATATAAATATAATATCAAATCCTGAAAGTATTATGACAAATAAAGTTAGTCAAAATCTTAAAGGAAAGTGGAACATAGAGGTAGAGTTACCAGAAGAATTCTACAATAGAAAAAACTTAATATATAGCGTTAAAGATAATAGTGATAAAAACAATAATGTAATATTAAAAGAAGCAACAGGAACGTACACAGAAATGCATATAGAATTAACAATAAAAAAATTTAGAAAAGGATATAAACCAACTGAAAAAGAATTAGAGAGACTTTTAAACGAAATATCAAATACTTTTGAAGAAGATATAATAGCAACGTTAGAAAATCAAGACGGAAAAATATTTGAAACAGCTATTTCAAATAAAGAAGGAGCTAATGGAAGAACATATCATTCAAATGGAGATGTAACTTGCTATTATACATTTCCAATTACAAGAAACGAATATACTAATATATTGAAACTTAATTTGACAATAAGAGACAAGAAAGTTACAATAAATTTAAGCAAATGATAGTATAGGAGAATAAGTTATCAATGGAAAAGCTAAAAAAAATAATAATAGTATTAATAATAACAATAGAAGTATTAATGTCAATAATAATAATGATAACAAGAGAATCTATAATAATAGGTAATTATAATCAAAGTTCAAGAGTATATAAAATTATTTCCGAAAAAGTTGAGTTGCCACAAAATGCTACAATAAAGTATGTAACGAAGGGTATTGCATGGGGAAGTGGAATAGGCTATAGTGTATATTACAAAACAGATAAAATGAATTCAAAAGTATTTAGATTGAGATTAACAGATTCTACAATTGAAATCTTAGACGAATATGCTGTAGGTACAGGATGGTATTGTTTAATAATAATAGCATTAACAATATTTATATGTTATATTATAAGAAATAAAGGAATGTTGAAATTATGAAAGAAATTATAAATAAAATTAAATTTAATATTTTTACATATACAGTAATGTATTTATTAATATTTACAATTATAAAATTAATTATAAATGCATGTGGCATGGAATTTATGCATTGTGTATATATTTTTTCTATTTGTATTGCAATATTAGGATTTGTTGCAGGAATGATACAAATTATAATAAAGGCTAATGAAAAGTCTACTAAAATTTGTGTAGCAATATGTCTAGTCTGTATAACTTTCTTTTTAACAATATTTGGATCTCTTTATATTGCATTTTTACCACCTGAACATATAATAGCAGAACATTTATTAAAAAAAGACAAGAAACAAATGGTGGGTTATGTAAGGTCATTTTTAAGTACAGAAGTTGATTATTATGATTATTATAATGTCTTTTTTAGAAGTAAATATAAAAGTATAGTAGATGACTATGGAAAAGGTGGATTTGATCCATTTGAAGAAAAATTAGGATATAAGCATGAAGTTTTAGAAACTAGACTTTATAATAAAGAGGGAAAAATAATTTATACTCATAATTATAATATAAAACAAAATGTAACGGTGATAGATTCCAACAATAATAAAATAAACATCGATGATAAAACAAATTATGAAACAGACATAAACAGTTATGACACCAATAAATTACCAAGCAATGTACCAGAAGAAGATATATTATATGAGAAAAACATTAATGGAATTAAAAAAATAAGAGTAGCCTATTTAGAGTCAATATTAGCTCAAAGGTCAATTGTAAGAATAGAAAAGACAGAAGATGGTGGAAAAACATGGTTATCAGTTCATGATACTTATGATAATTACATACGAATTAATAATGGAGCAGAGTTTGTTTTTATAGATGAAAATATAGGATTTATAAATGACCCTGGTCTTGTAGGAACAGATGGAGAAAATGGAGGATTAAGGATTACCACTAATGGAGGAAAGACTTTTGAAAATACAAAAATTATTCATCCTAGAAGTATAGAAGAAAGAAATTTATTTATAAAAGGAGTTCCATATGAAGAAAATGGAATATTAAAAGTAAAAATATATACTATAAATCATAGTAAAGAACCAGAAAAAACATATTATGAATTTATTTCAAAAGACAAAGGCGAAAACTGGGAATATAGCAAAATAATAAAATAAAAGAAACAAAAAATGTAATTATAGGGGTATTTGAATATGGAAAAAGAAAGTAATGAAAAATATTTATTTACATATAAAAGTAAATCAACAGCTGAAGAATATAAAAAAATGGTTAAATATTTTCCAGAAATGTATTGGAAAATGATAAGATATGGAACTATACTTAATTTAATATATACAGCAATAATTGCTATATTATCTAAAAATAGTATAGAAACATTAACTTGCTTTATAATAGTTCAAGTAATTATTATGATAATTTACAAATTAAGACTTGAAAATATTGCAGAGAAATCATTTAACACTATGAAAGAGAAAAAAAGAATTGATATTGAATTTCATACAGAATTTTTTGAAAATTATATTGTAGTATCTGGAGAAACTATATCTTATAAAATAAAATATTCAGATATACAAAAGTTCGTAGAAACAGATACAAATTTTTATTTGAAATATGGAATAAGAGATATTGTAATAATAATTCAGAAAAATCAATGTGAAATAGAACTAATGAATTTTATTAGAGAAAAATTTAAAAAAATAGAAAAGAATTCAGAAAATAAGAAAGATAAAAAATATAAAAATCCGAATTTCATAAAAAGCGGTATGATAATTTTATTTATAGTAACTATAGCAAGTTTATGGGGTGCATTATATTCTGTAGGTTTAGTGAATAATAAATTAAATCCATATGGATTTAATTTTACAAAAACTATGTGGGTGTTTTGGTGTTGGTTGCCAATTCCAATATTATCTATTGTACTAGGATTTAAATATAAGAATAAAGGATTTAAATGTACTAAAAATATTGTGGCTGGATTTATAATAGGATTTTTTCTATTGGCTTATGGTGCATTTTGCTTTTTTCCAACATTTGAACAAGATTATAGTAACATAGATGATTACAGAAGTATAATAGATGCTAAACTACCAAGCAATGGAGTGCTTGAAATCATGGAAGATGTGACAACTATTGAACAAGATAAAACGGAATATACTATTATAAATGTTTATTATGATAAAGAAAATGTAAAAGATTTAACAGATAGTATTGAAAATAGCAATAATTGGATTTTGAGTAAAAAAATTAAATCGGAACTAAAAATATTGATTCCTAGTATATTTTATGCAGACGAATATTCTTATTACTCAATCTACAATAAAACATTAAATGAGTATAACAAAATACCTAATAATGAAGGCAATTATGAAATTTATGCTATGAAATATGACAAAGAGTACAAAACACTAGGAATACATAAATTTAAATACTCATATAAATAAATTTAGTAAGAAAATAGGAGTGAGTAGACGTTCTATAGTTGATTGGTTTAATAAGGAAACTAAAATTTCAGATGAAAGTTATAAAAAGATAAACGATTTTATATTAAATTTTGAAAAGAATAAGATATATGAAAACCAAATAGAAGATGAAGAAGAATTATAAAGGACATTAAATGAAAAAAATATGAGAAAGACTTGAAAATTATGTAAAATTATTGTATAATTATGATATTGCATAGTTTTTATGCAATACTGTTGTTCACAAAAAATAATATTTTTTGAGAGGAGAATACAATATGAGTAAAGCAACGGAACAAAGAACAGTGTTTGAAGTAGGAGGAGATCTTACAATAACAGGAAATATCACACGGGTAAAAATTAAGGGAAGAAAAATCGAGATTTTTAGTATCCCCGAAGGATTAAATCAGGAGGAGATAAAAGGCACACAGGAGTATATTGAAAAATATTTTCCTATCGTTAAGGCAAGTACCTTATCTCTTGAGGATGAAGTCCTTAAGCATAAACCTGAAACCAATCAGCAGACAAGATTCAAAAATGCACTTATCTCGGCAATAGAGTCAGGATTATCTGATTTTAGAGCACAGAGGATGGATGCATGTTTTGATGAGGAAGGTAACATTTGCTTTAAGGCAGGTATGAAGCCTGCAGTTGGAAAATCAGCCAACTGGTGGAAAGAAACTGCTAAAAAGTTTATGCCAGAAAAAGGAAGCAGGCTTGGAACGACGAAGGAGAGAATTGCTTTCTTAGGGTTACTTATCAAATACCTTATAGAAGAAAAAGCTTATACAGTAAGTAATGCATGGAAAGCAGTATGTGATGAAAGTAAGAACTTAGGTCATTACTGGAATTCAGAAAATCCAAAGTATGACTTCGAAGATACAGGAAGTAGGCAGATAGGAGAATGGTGTGACTTAGGTAATACATGTAAGATTACCGAAAATGATGAAGCCAGTGGCTTTTCGCTTGTTGGTGGTGACTACGATGACTATGGTAACAATTGTCCTTTGGCATATGTCTATAGTGTCAACGGTCCTTATGGCGTTTACGACTATGGTGTGGGCTGGTTTGTGCTTTCTGTGTAGCTACTTACCACTGTACAAACAGTATAAAAATGACGGAGATTCAAAATAGAGTCTCCGTATTATATTAAAATCGGATTGGAAAAATATTGAATGGAAAGAAAGAATAATAATTTAATCATAATACCAAAAACAGAGAAATATATTGAATATATGCTTACAATATTATTAAAATTACCACGTACAGAAAAATTTAGTATAGGCACAGAAATAAAGACAAGTATGTATGAAATGTTAAAAAATATTTTATTAGCTAGTAAAGTACATACAAGCAAAAGGCTAGAAATATACAATATAGTAGATGCACAAATATACTATCAAAGAATTTGTATTAGAATAATGCATAAAAATAAATGGATTGATGATAAAAAATATAAATATACACATTTTTACAGAAAAAGCATAATATAGAACAAGAGGTGAAAAAAATGGCATATTCTGAAAGGGAGTTATTAGCAAGGATTGTACAGTGTGAAGCAGGTGGAGAACGGGGACAACCGGCATGAAGGCAGTTGCCAGTGTTATTATGAACAGAGTAAACGTTCCAGAAGGAGAATATGCTAGAATTTCTCGGAGGGCGGAAGTATCAGGAATATCATTTATCAACAGGGGCAATTTGACTGCGCAAGTGAACAATTATATGGAAAATATAACTTCCAAAATATATATAATATGAATCCAACAGATATACATTACTATATAGCAGATTGGGCAATAGCAGGAAATAGACTAAATGAAATAGGAGAATGCTTATGGTATTTAAATCCATTCAAACCTACTTGTGATAATACATTCCCACGAAATGGCTCAGGTTTATTTCATACACGATTAGGTGACCACTGTTTTTATAGACCAACCGCCCAATATAAAGATACCTAAAATGGAGGGAAAATAATGCAAGACAATGAAATAAATTATAGAGAAACAAGGCAAGAAGTAGAAATTAATCAAAATTCACCAGAAGTACTAACAAATAACATATACACACCAGCATTTTTAAGACAACAAATAGGAAAATTAGTAAGGGTAGAATTTCT
The DNA here is from genome assembly GCA_949927585.1 of uncultured Clostridiaceae bacterium. Taxonomy (GTDB): domain Bacteria; phylum Bacillota; class Clostridia; order TANB77; family CAG-508; genus UMGS1663. The sequence continues at coordinate 1,630 of CATLFA010000014.1, read as the reverse complement.
AATAGGAACAAATAACCTAACAGATAGAATAGGAATATTAGAAGATGTTGGAGCAAGCTACATTTTGCTTCGTGCAATAGAAAGTGGAGTATTAACATATGCCGATATTTACTCAATAAAATTTGTAACAATATCACCATATCCAGTTCCAAGAACAACTACACCACGATATTATTAGAAACACTTACTATATTATGTAAAACATAAAAAATATTTCTATAGTACAAAAATTCATTATTCTAGGAAAAACTTAAAGAATATAATAAATAGCTTTTGGTTAAACTAACCTTATTATGGAGGGAAGAAAATGTTTAATCCAAAAGCTATTTATTATGAAAAAGAAATTCTAAATTATGATTTAGGAAAAGAATTAATGGAGAAATATAAAGAAGTACCAAAAATAGAAATTGAAAATCATAACAACATAGAAGAAATGAGAAAAAAATCAAATAAAGAATTTGCCAATATGAAAAGAAACTTAATAATAGGAGTTAGAAAAACACATAAATTCGTAGAAAACCATAAAACTTCAGATTATTTAGTGCCATACACATCATCAGGTTGCACAGCAGCATGTATGTACTGTTACTTAGTATGTAACTATAATAAATGTGCTTATTTACGTCTATTTGTAAACAGAGAAAAAATGTTAGAAAAAATAATAAAAACATCTGAAAAGTCAGAAAAAGAATTAACCTTCGAAATAGGAAGTAATAGTGACCTAATATTAGAAAACACAATTACAAATAACTTAGTATGGACTATTGAAAACTTTAAAAATACCAACAAAGGAAAATTAACCTTCCCAACAAAATTTGATATGGTAGACCCTATATTACCACTAGACCATCAAGGAAAAGTAATAATAAGAGTAAGTGTAAACCCAGAAGAAATTATAAATAAAGTAGAATTTGGAACTTCAAGACTAAAAGGAAGAATAGAAGCCATAAACAAATTAAAAGAAGCAGGCTACAAAATAGGAATTTTAATAGCACCAGTAATATTAGTAGAAAATTGGAAAGAACTATACCATAACTTAATAAAACGATTAAGTGAAGAATTAACAGAAAAAGTAAAGAAAGATGTATTTTTTGAAATCATATTTATGACCTATAGTTTTGTTCATACCAAAATAAACGAAGAAGCATTTCCTAATGCAATTTCATTATATAATAAAGAAATGATGACAGGAAGAGGTAAAGGAAAGTATTGGTATAAAAATGAAATACGAAATGAAGCAGAAATATATTTAAGAGAACAAATGCATAAATATTTTCCTAATAATATAATTCAATATATAGTTTAAATAATAAAAGTGTAAGTAAGCTAAATAATTGTCTTATTGCACTTTATTTTTGTAATATAATTAAGAAAATAAATAAAATACCATATCCTAAATAATTTGTAATAAGAGAAATTTTATAAATGTACGAAAATATTATAAGAGATTATATAAATAATACAAAAAATATTTACAGATATGTAAATAAGTAGTATAATTAGTTATAATAGGTTTACATATTGAATAAACTTATGTATAAAACGTAAAAAAATAAAAGGGAGAGAGTTATATGAGAAAAGTAATTTCAACTATTTTGCTGATAACTCTATTTTTATCGGCAATATCAAC
>CATLFA010000013.1 GCA_949927585.1 uncultured Clostridiaceae bacterium | reverse complement strand
AAAATAATCGTAAAAAAGGAAATTTAAAAATAGTAAAAATAGATTCAGAGAATAAGGAAATAAAATTAAAAGGAATAGAATTCGAACTATATAATGAGAAAAAAGAACTAATAAATAAGTTTATAACAGATGAAAATGGAGAAGCGGTACTTGAAAATTTAAATATAGGGACATATACCATAAAAGAAATCAAAACAAAGGAGGAATATGTTTTAAATCAAGAAGAAATAGAAATAAAAATAGAATGGAATAAACAAACACAATTAGAAATAAAAAATAAAAAAATAAAAGGACAAATAAAAATAACAAAAATAAGTAAAGATGACAATAAAATAACAGGCAAGAAAGCAGGAACTCCAATTGCAAATGTAGAATTTGAAATAAAAAATGAAAAAGGAGAAGTAGTAGAAACTATAATAACAAATAAGCAAGGAATGGCCATAACAAATAAGTTGGAAAAAGGGAAATACTATATAAAAGAAACAAAGACAGATGAAAACTACGAACTAAATAATACAACATATGAAATAGAAATAGCAGAAAATGACCAAATAGCAAATATACAAATAACAAATAAATCAAAAAACAAATTGCCAAGAACAGGATTTTAGAAAATAACCTCTAATTATGTTTAAACATATAATATTTGTAAATAATATATGTAAATGTAATAGGAGGTTTTTTTGTGAAATTAGGTTTAGCTTTGTCAGGTGGAGGAATTAGAGGAATAGCACATGCAGGTGTTTTAAAAGCATTAGAAGAAAATAATATAAAGGTAGATATAATAGGAGGGTGTAGTAGTGGAAGTATGATAGCCTCACTTTATGCAATGGGGTACTCGCCTTATTACATATATATTCTATTTAAAACATATGCAAAAGAAATAATAGGAACAAATGCAAATCCTATAATTTCAGGAATACATGATTATTTAAAACATAGGAAGAGAACAATAACAGGTTTAAAAAACGGAGAAAATATAGAAAATATATTTAATGAAATGGCAAAAAAGAGAAATATAGAAAATATATCACAAGTAAAAATGCCACTTGTTATACCAACGGTAGATATTATGGATTCAAAAGAATATGTATTTACAAATAATATACCAAATATAGAGGAGCATAAAGAACAATACATTACAGATGTTACAGTAGGAAAAGCAGTAAGAGCAAGTAGTAGTTTCCCAGCTGTATTTAGCCCATGCAAAGATAAGATTCATAGCTTTATGGACGGAGGAACCTTAGATAATATTCCTGTAAACGAAGTAAAAAAACAAGGAGCAGACAAAGTAATAGCAGTAAAATTTGATAGTGACCCAATAACAGAAGATAGCAATTTAATGGATATAGTAATGAAAACAATAGATATAATGGGAAGCAAAATATCAGAAGAAAGTTTAGAAATGAGTGATTTAGTATTAAATGTTTATACAGATAAAGTAGGCTTATTAGACGTAAATAAGCTAGAGAAATGTTATAAATATGGATATAACTCAGTTATAGAAAATTTAGATAAGATAAAAGAAATAATAGAATCTGATTAGGAATATTTCCTAATCAGATTCTATTATTTCTTCTTTTCTTTTGGAATAATAACAGTTTTCTTTTCTTTTTTCTCTTTAGGCTTTTCAATATCAATGTGGTCATATACAGGTGAAATATTTAAACTATTTCCACCAGAAATTACTTCTATTTTTTTATTTTTTTTCTCTTCCATAACATACCTCACTCCTACTATAAGAACCACCTATATATATAAACCACACAGTAAAAATGTAGATATGTAAAAGGTGGTAACACGCACACATTGCTTATTCTTATTCTATATAATAATAGTCTACTATATAAAATCAGAAAAAACAAGCAAACAATATAAAATTTTTGAAATTTTATAATTTGAAGAAATTTATAATGCTAGAGGGCAACGGCAACCCGTGTGATAAAGCCATTTATTAATATTTTCTATTGAAAATGTTATATTGTAATGCTATAATATTAATAGTTAAGTTTAAGAAAAGAGGAATAAAAAATGTACGAACAATTTGGAATAAGTGAGAAAATAGAAAAATTATGCACAAAATCAGAACAAGATGTGGAAAATGTATTTAAACAAATAGATAATACTTGTGAATATAATTCCCTAAAAGTATTAAAAGCATTTCAAAATAATAATATATCAGATATTCATTTTAATAGCACAACAGGTTATGGATATTCAGATATAGGAAGAGAAGCAATAGAAAAAGTATATAGCCAAATTTTCAAAGCAGAAGATAGCTTAGTAAGAAGTCAATTTATTTCAGGAACACATGCACTAACAGTAGCACTATTCGCATTTTTAAGGCCAGGAGATACAATGCTTAGTATAACTGGCTTACCATATGATACATTGCATGAAGTAATAGGAATAAAAGAAAACCCAAGCTCACTAAAATCTTATAATATAAATTATGACCAAATAGATTTAGTAAATAATGACTTTGATTACGAAAAAATACAAAAAAGATTAAAAGAAAGCAAAGTAAAATTAATAGAAATACAACGTTCAAAAGGATATAGCACAAGAAAAAGTATAACCATAGAACAATTAGAAAAAGTAATAAAGATAATAAGAGAAGTTGACAAAGAAGTAATAATAATGGTAGATAACTGTTATTGTGAATTTGTAGGCAAAGTAGAACCAATAGAAGTAGGAGCAGATATAGCAGTAGGCTCACTAATTAAAAACTTAGGTGGAGGAATAGCACCAAATGGAGCATATATAGTAGGAAGAAAAGACTTAATTAATCTTGCAGGAGAAAGGCTAACAGCACCAGGAGAAGGAAAAGAAGTAGGACCGACACTAGGAATAAATAAATCAATTTTGCAAGGCTTATTCTTAGCACCAAGTGTAGTAGCATCAAGCTTAAAAACAGCAGTACTTGCAAGTAAAATGCTAGATACATTAGGCTATAAAACAGAGCCAAAATATGATGCCAAAAGAGCTGACATAGTACAAACAATAGAATTTGGGCTACCTAAAAAACTAATAAAATACTGCCAAGGAATACAAATGGGTTCACCAATAGAATCAAGTTCAGTACCAGAACCATGGGACATGCCAGGATACACCGACAAAGTAATAATGGCAGCAGGAGCCTTCACACAAGGTTCATCAATAGAACTTTCATGCGATGGCCCAATCCGCTCACCATATGTAGCATTTATGCAAGGAGGGCTAACATACCAGTATGGAAAGTTAGGAATACTGAAAGCTATACAAATGTTAGAAGAACAATAAAATAATTACCTAAAAAGAGACTATCATAATAGATGGTCTCTTAACTTTTATATATTATAAGGTGAATTGGTAAAAATAAATATAAACATTTATTTGATCTATACTTTATTTTTTTGCCAGTATATGATAAAATTGCAATTGAAAACAATGATAAGATATAATAATTAAGAAATTTAATATAAGAAGGAGAAATATGAAAGTTGTTGTGATAGGTCGGAGGACCAGCGGGAATGATGGCTGCTATATCGGCAGCCAAGAGTGGAAATGAAGTCACATTATTAGAAAAAAATAATATGTTAGGAAAAAAACTATTAATAACAGGTAAAGGAAGATGCAATATAACAAGTTCTTTAGAAATGGACGAGTTTATAAAAAATATTCCTGGAAATGGTAGATTTTTATATAGTAGTTTTGAAAATTTTACAAATAAAGATATAATTAAAATGCTACAAGAAAATGGAGTAAAAGTAAAAGAAGAAAGAGGAAATAGAATATTTCCAATAAGTGATAAATCTATTGATGTAAGAAATGCATTTGAAAAAGAACTTAAAAAAAATAATATAAAAATAATACTAAATGCAAAAGTAAATAGAGTAATTGTAGAAGATGTAAAAGTAATAGGGGTAGAATTAGAGAATAAAGAAAAAATAGAAGCACAAAAAGTTATAATAGCAACAGGAGGAAAGAGCTATCCATTAACTGGGTCAACAGGAGATGGATATAAAATGGCAAAAGAATTAGGCCATACAATTACTGAAATAAAACCTTCTTTAGTTCCAATTACTGTGTCAAACAATAAAAAAATAGAAAGACAAACTATTTCTAAATCTGAATATGAAACATCATTAAACTTATGTAAAAGTATGCAAGGTTTAAGTTTAAGAAATGTAGCAATAGAAATTATAGATGATAGTAAAAATAAAAAAATATATGAAGATTTTGGAGAAATGTTATTTACACATTTTGGAGTATCAGGGCCAATAATATTAAGTGCAAGTAGCCATTTGTTACGCTACAAAAATATAGAAGAATTGTTAATAGATGGTAGAATACTATTAAAAATAGATTTAAAACCAGCATTATCACAAGAAAAATTAAATGCTAGAATTTTAAGAGATTTTGAAGCAAATAAAAATAAAGAAATAAAAAATATCCTAAATGAATTACTACCACAAAAGTTAATTATGCCAGTAATTAATTTACTAGGTATAAATGAAAACAAAAAAGTAAACAGTATAACAAAAGAAGAAAGATTAGAATTAGTAAAAATATTAAAGAATTTTACTATAACACTATCAGGTTTTAGAGGAATAGAAGAAGCAATAGTAACAGCAGGAGGAATAAAGATAAAAGAGATAAACCCAAAAACAATGGAGTCAAAAATAGTACAAGGGCTATACTTTGCAGGAGAGTTAATAGATGTAGATGCATATACAGGAGGATTTAACCTACAAATAGCATACTCAACTGGATATACAGCAGGAATAAATTAAATGTCGCAATTAGGGACAGTCCCTAATTGCGACATTATTATGTGTATGCTTTAAAAATTAGCAACATCCACAACCATTGTTATTGTTTCCACAACAACAGAATATTAATATAAATATAACTATAATCCAGATGCAATCACATCCACCGAATCCGCATCCACAACCTCTATTTTCTGGCATAACTTTTCCCTCCTTTCAAAGTACTTTTCAAAACTTAAATTATGTTTTAAGAAGTATAAAACTTCATTTAAGGAAAACTAACAACCACAGTTGTTACATCCACATCCGCAGTTATTGCCGCAACCACAGAAAAGTAGTAAGAATAGGATAATAAACCAAAGAATTTCACTATTACCTAAGCAACAATTTCCCATTTTTAAGTACCTCCTATATTGATTTTGTATTGTTCTTTCGTATGGTATATACTATTCGAAATTTAAAAAAGTGTTACAAAATAGAATTTAGTATTTAATGTTTTTCACTACTCTATAGTAAAAAAATAATATACAATACTTGAAAAATAAATTTTGAAAAAAATATGTACAAATCAAACATTTTAGTGATATAATTTGTGCACAAGGTAAAAGTAATAAAACGGAGGAAAAAGACGTGGGAAATATTGTATTATTAGATGATTTAACAATAAATAAAATAGCAGCAGGAGAAGTAGTAGAAAGACCAGCATCAGTTGTAAAAGAATTAGTAGAAAACTCAATAGATGCAGGAGCAACAAGTATAAATGTAGAAATAAAAAATGGAGGAATTTCATATATACGTATAACTGATAATGGAAAGGGAATAATGCCAGATGATATGGAAATGGCATTTGAACGTCATGCAACAAGTAAAATAAGGTCAGCAGATGATTTAGAAACAGTTAAATCTATGGGTTTTAGAGGTGAGGCATTAGCAAGTATTGCATCAATTGCAAAAGTAGAAATGAAATCTAAAACTGAAGAAAATGAAATAGGTTATGAAGTTATAGTAGAAGGAGGAAATATTATTTCTACTAATGAAGTAGGATGTCCAAAAGGAACTACAATAACAGTACAAAACTTATTTTATAACACACCTGTTAGATATAAATTCTTAAAAAAAGATTTTACAGAAGGTGGTTATATAGAAGATGTTATGACCAGAATAGCATTAGTAAACCCTAATATAGCAATAAAATTAATAAGTTCAGGAAAAACAATTATACAAACTACTGGAAATGGAGAATTAAAATCAGTAGTATACAGTATATATGGAAAAGAAATAGCAGAAAACATATTAGATGTAAACTATGAATACGAGGGAATTAAAGTAAGTGGTGTAATAGGAAAACCATCTATTTCACGTTCAAATAGGTCAAACCAATTATTCTTCGTAAATAAAAGATATATAAAAGATAAAGTACTAACAAGTAGTGCAGAACAAGCTTTTAAAGGAATGATAACAATAGGAAAATTTGGATTTTTAATTTTAAATTTAGAAATGAATCCACAAAAAGTTGATGTTAATGTACATCCAGCAAAACTAGAAGTAAGGTTTGAAGAAGAAAGTAAAGTATTCAAAGCAGTATATCATGCCATAAAAGACAGTTTACTAAAAGGAGACTTAGTATCAAATCCGGAAAGAGAATATAATAAAGAAGAAACAAAAACAATAGAAAAAGAAGATAATAATGGAGGATTATTCAAAAGAGGACAAGAAGTAGAAAAAGCAAATAATAATGTAATTGCAGATTTATATGAAAAAAGGCAGAATAATACAAGTAAAACAAATACAGTAAATGTAAATAGTGGTTATGAAAGCCTAATGAATAAAATGGCAGAAATGCAAAAAAGTATCGAAACATATAAAAAAGGTGGAGAATTAAAGGAAGAAGAGGCAGAGTATAAAGAAAATATAATAGAGGATTTATCCAAAGTAGAGAAAACAAATATGGATGAAACACAAGTTATAAAAACAATTTCTGAAATAGAAGCTAATGCAGAAGAACAAGATTTAGAAAAAACACAAGTAATAAACATGCAAGAAGTGCTAGAAAAAGCAAAACAATTAGAAAATATAAAAATGGAGCCAAGTGGAAACTTTGATGAAATGTATACATCTGTATTTGGTTCAATGCCAGTAAAAGAAGAAGTAAAACAAGAAGAAAAAATAGATACTTTAGAAGAAGCCAAAATTACAACAGGAGAAGCAATATCAATATTTGAAGATAAACAAAATGAAAAATATATACCAAAATATAAATTTATAGGAATTGCTTTTTCAACATATATAATAGTAGAATTAGATAAAGAAATATATATAATAGACCAACATGCTGCACATGAAAGAATAATGTATGAAAGAATAAAAGAAAATTATTATAATGAAGACCAAAAAGATTCACAACTAATGTTACTTCCAGATGTAATAACATTAACACATAAAGAAATGGACATAGCAAATGAAAATATAGAAATGTTTAGGAAGGCAGGATTTACCTTAGAAGAATTTGGAGAAAATACAATGAAATTAACTGGTGTTCCAAATGTATGTATAGACCTAGACACCAAAGAATTATTCTTAGAAACTTTAGATGAAATAAACACAGTAGCAAGAACAGCAAAACAAGAAATAGAAGAAAAATTTATAGCAACAGTAGCATGTAAGGCAGCAGTAAAAGCTAATATGGCATTAAGCAAAGAAGAAGTAGATAGTCTAATGGAAAAACTATTAAAACTTCCAAATCCATTTACATGTCCACATGGAAGGCCAACTGCAATAAGAATGAGTAAAACAGACATAGAAAAGAAATTTTCAAGAAGATAAGATATTAGAAGGAGAAAAAATATGAATATATTTATAATGCTTGCAATATTATTTGTAAATGTAGTAGCAATAACACTAATATATCAATTTATAAAAAGATTACCTAAAATGGAAAAAATTATATTTATAGGAATCAGTTTTGCAATAATGTATGTTGCAGTTTCAATTAGCTATTGGATAAGTGGCTTTGGAATAGAAGAAACTGTAAACGAAGCACTTAAAAGCTTTATAATATACATATTTGTTCCAGTAAATGTAATAATATTAGTTCCATTTGTAGCAAGAAAATATTATAAACTAAGACAAAATGAGATAGATAAAGCAGATTTAATAAAAAGAATAATAATAGTTTCAATAATAGGTGTTATTATATTAGCAGTTCAAACAATATATTTTAAACAAATAAAGAAAAATATTGAATCAATGAAACCAACAATGACATTAGATGGTGAATCAGAAAATGAAAAACCAAGCAAGCCAATGGAAAATACATTAACAAATGAAGAAATACAAAAAAGAGAAGAATATAATAATAGTATAAAGATAATTAATGATAAAATAAACTCAGAAATATTAAATCAAGAAGGAAAAAGTAATTAATACAGCAAATCACAAAGTGGTTTACAATAACTTGAAAGGTGTAGATTATGCAAAAACAAAAAGTAATTGTAATAGGAGGCCCTACAGCTTCAGGAAAAACAAGTCTATCAATTGAACTTGCAAAAAAAATAAATGGAGAAATAATATCAGCAGATTCAATGCAAATATATAAAGATATGAACATAGGAACTGCAAAACCAGAAAAAGAAGAAATGCAAGGAATTAAGCATTATATGATAGACTTTATAAGTCCAGAAGAAAGATATAGTGTTGCAGACTATAAAACACAAGTTAAAAAGAAGATAAAGGAAATTTTAGAAAAAGGCAAAATTCCAATAGTAGTTGGAGGTACAGGCTTATACATAGAAACACTTATATATGAAATAGAATTTTTTAGTATAGAAACAGATTTAGAATACAGAAAAGAACTAGAAAAAATTTCAGAAGAAAAAGGTCTAGAATACTTATATAATAAAGCACAAGAAATAGATAAAACTGCAATGGAAAAGATAAGTGCAAATGATAAAAAGAGAATTTTAAGAGTATTAGAATTGTATCATGAAACAGGAAAGACAAAAACACAGTTAGACAAAGAATCAAGAAAAGAACCAGAATATGATTATAAACTTTTTGCAATAGATATGGATAGAAGTATTCTTTATGATAGAATAAATAAAAGAGTAGATATAATGCTAGAAAAAGGTTTAGTACAAGAAGTTAAAAATATATGTGAAAAATATAATAAATTTCCAACAGCAATGCAAGGGCTAGGTTATAAAGAAGTGGTAGAGTATTTAGAAGGACAAGTTACATATGAAGAAATGATAGAAAAAATTAAAACAGAGTCAAGAAGATATGCAAAAAGACAACTTACCTGGTTTAGAAAATATGAAAATTTAACATGGCTTAATGGATTAGAAAGTACAGACAAAAATATTGATATTATCATTAATAAATATAATAATTAAATGAAGGAATGATAAAAAAGTGAAAAAAAGTAAAAATAAAAATAATGTAAAGTATATAGTATTAGTAATACTTGCGCTATTATTACTTATATATATTGTTTATGCAATTATTAATTTAATATTAAAGCCAACAGACACATTCTTAGTCGAAAATGGTAAAATATCATTTGAAGAGTCAGTACAAGGATATATCATTAGAGATGAAATAGTAGTAAAAGGTGAAAATTATAAAAATGGTATATCACAAATAAAATCAGAAGGGGAAAAAGTATCTAATGGAGAAGCAATATTTAGATATTATACTAGTGGAGAAGAAGGACTATTACAAAAAATAGGTAATTTAGACGTTAAAATACGTGAAGCAATGGAGAAAGAAAATAATATATATAATGGAGATATAAAAACACTAGAAAATCAAATACATAAGAAAATATATGAAATAAGTGAAATAAATGACCTTCAACAAATAAGAGAATATAAAACTGAGTTAAATAACCTTATAACTAAAAAAGCAAAAATAGCAGGAGAAAAAAGTCCATCAGGATCATATTTAAAACAATTAATAGAAGAAAGAAGTAATTATGAAAATCAATTAAATAGTGGTTCAGAATATATAACAGCTCCAAGATCTGGAGTAGTATCATATAGGGTAGATGGTTTAGAACAAGTACTCACACCTACGAATTTAGCTTCACTTAGTAAATCAATGCTTAAAGACCTAAAACTAAAAACAGGAGAAATAGTAGCAACAAATGAAGAAAGTGGAAAAATAATAGATAACTTTTATTGTGAAATAGCATGTATACTAAAAAATGAAAATTTAGAAGCCGCAAATATAAAAGTTGGAAGCAATTTGAAATTGAGGTTATCTAATGCTACTGAATTAACAGCAAAAGTAGAATACATAGTAGCAGAAGATGAAGGAGAAAGCATAGTAGTATTAAAAATAGATAAATGTGTAGAAGATTTAATAAATTATAGAAAAATATCTTTTGATATAATATGGTGGAGTGAAAGCGGACTAAAAGTTCCAAATTCAGCTATAAGATATGAAGAAGATATGGCATATATTGTAAGGAAAAGAGTAGGATACACAGATAACATATATGTAAAAGTATTAAAACAAAATGATAATTATTCAATTATAGAAAATTATACAAGACAAGAACTTATAGATAAAGGAATATCAAAAGAAGAGCTAAATTACAGGAAAACAATTTCATTATATGATGAGTTAGAAATTTAAGGTAAGTGTTCTAATATAGCCTCCATGAGAATACAATTAAACAAAAGTATTCTTATGGAGGTTTTCGTAAAAATGAAAGGTTACTCAATAGAAGAACGTGCGATAGAGCTTGCACAGTATATTATAGATTCAAAAGATACGGTAAGAGGAGCTGCGAAAAAATTTGGTGTGAGTAAATCAACAGTACACAAAGATTTAAGTGAACGAATTTTAAAGATAAACCCTGCATTAGCATTGGAAGTAAGAGAAATATTAGATGAAAATAAAGCAGAAAGACACATAAGAGGAGGAATGGCAACAAAAATGAAATATAGCAATATGAAAGAAGACAAAGTAGGCTAAATAAAAGATGCAAATTCTATTTGCATCTTTTATTTTATAATTAGTTATTAAAATTGTTTCTTTGAGCTTTTCTAGCTCTTCTGCAATCTGTGCATCTTTGTGGTTCATTTGTGAACCCTTTTTCACTATAAAATTGTTGTTCACCAGCAGTAAAAACAAATTCAGCGCCACAATCCTTACATACTAAAGTTTTATCTTCCATAATATAGATTACCTCCTTCACTAATTTCTACATTTAACATTTTTTGACACATTGACTCCATAAACTTATAGAATAGAAGGAAATGATCTACTTAATAATTAAAAATATTTAAACCTTACAAGGTCTTATTAATTATACAATAAAAGTTAAAAAAAAACAAGTAAAAAGTAAAAAAACATTAAATGTAACAATTCTACAATATTCGACATATCATATAATAGCAAATATATGAGGTGAGAACATGAAAAAATTGAAAAAAGGTGATATAGTAGGAAGAATCTCATATAACAAAGATGTTATTTTTGAGATTACTAATATAATAAAGACAAGCAATAATAAAGACATATATATATTAAAAGGGTTAACACATAGAATTGAGGCAGATAGCCCAGCAGAAGACTTAGAAATAATAGATAAACGAATAGTTAATAAAAAAGTAAAACATATAGAAAATCAAATTTTAGAAAGAATTCAAAAATGTATGCAAAATGAAGGATACAATATTAAAATAAGAAAGAAATTTTTAAATTTTTCAGAAGATAATAAAAGAGGGTTTAGCAAAATATATACAGGAAGAATATTACACTTAGATGGAGACAAACGCTATGCAACAAAATCTATGAAATTTTATAAAAGTTTAGGACTAGACGTTGTCGTTAAAAATATACCAGAAAATAAACAAGCTAAGGTAATCAAAATGTTATTAGATAGATATAAACCAGACATAATTGTATTAACTGGTCATGATGGGATGATAAAAAAAGGAACAGGTTTTAATGATATATACAATTACAGAAATTCTAGGCATTTTATAAATAGTGTATATGAAGCAAGAAAATGGTGCGAAGCAAATTCAAAAGACATAGCAATTTTTGCAGGTGCATGCCAAAGTTATTATGAAGCAATAATGTCAGCAGGAGCAAACTTTGCATCATCTCCCAAAAGAATAATGATAGATTTTATAGACCCACTAATAGTTGCAGAAAGAATAGCATTAACTGACAACACAAGATATTTGACAATAAGAGATATAGAAGAAGAATTAAGAGATGGAAGAGATGGCGTTGATGGAATAGGCAGTATGGGGAAAAAAATAATAATGAATAGTGAATAATAGCTTTGGGGACGGTTAGTAATCATAAACAAGATAGAGAATAACCACAAGTAGAAAAGTAAAATAATCTGTATAGATTAGGTACTATTATAAATAGCGGAAACGAACAAATAAAGATGTAACAATAAAGAAATGATATTGTAACACAATTGTAATAAAACCATAAAAACACTGAAAACAGCGAATTACAAGAAATGACATTAAGCAAGTTCTTTTGACAAAAAAGCATACTTATGATAGAATAAGCCTATCTTAAGGGAGTAGGTGATAGGTATGATTTGTAGAAGTGATATCGCAAATTTAAAAACTGATATAGGAGATATGATTGGAAAAAAAGTTATTGTAAAAGGCTCTTTAGGAAGAAGTAAAACTTTTGAAAAAGAAGCTACAATAGAAAAAGCATATCCAAATATATTTGTAGTAAAATATGATGAAAACGAAAGAAATGTTACCTATAGTTACACAGATGTATTAACAAGAACAGTTCAAGTTGATGTATTTGATGGTGAAAATTATAATCCTTTAGTTCCACCAACAGTAACAGCAAAGGTATAAGATAAAGAATAAAAATTCCTAGAAATAGGAATTTTTTTTATGCACGTACAATATACTTATTACTAATAGAATGTAAAGGAGGTATATTGTTATGTCAGTAGAGGCTACAAAGGAGACTCTATGTATCAACCAAATAATTGGACAAAAAATAGATACAGCTATTATAGAAGAGGATTTTGTTGTTCCAGATATAAAACCAGATATTTTAAATACAATAAATACAGATGCTAATATTTGTATTTATAAAAAAGAAGTTATGGATGGAAAAATAAAAATTGAAGGTTCAATAAATGCTTATATAATGTATTTAGCAGATGATGAACAATCAGAAGTAAGGAGCTTAAATAGTACTTTAGACTTTTCACAAATAATAGACTTTGAAAGCTTACGAGTAGGTATGATGGTTGAAAGTAATTTAGGTATAAAACAAATCGAATGTAGAGTATTAAACGGAAGAAAAATAAATGTAAGAGCAATACTTGATATTGATTTAAAGGCATATTCAAATGAAAACTTAGAATTTATGGAAGGAATAAACGATATAAACGACATACAATTACTAAAGAAACACTTTGATGTTAATTCACTTTTAGGAACAGGAAATACAAAAGTTTACGCAAAAGACACAATAGTAATAGATAATATAGATGAACTTATGGAAATAATGAAAGTAAATATAGAAATAAAAAATGAGGAAACAAAAGTAAGCTATAATAAAATATTAGTAAAAGCAGATGCAGAAGTAAAAATAATGTATTTAACAACAGATAATAGAATCTGTTCAAAAACAACTTTAATACCTATTATGGGATTTATAGACATGCAAGACGTAACAGATGAAAATATTTGTGATATCAAATTTGAAATTAAAAATATATTATTAAAACCAAATAGCATAGAAGAACATTCAATATATGCAGAAATAGAAATAGATATGTCAGCATGTGTATATCAAAATAAAAGTTTAGATGTAATACAAGACTTATATAGTCCAACAGTAAATTTAGCATATAAACAAAAAATAATAAAAGCAATAGCTAAAAGGGAAATAGTAAAGGATTTGTGTGCTATACGCGATAAACAAGTAATTTCAGAGATAGGAAGTAATAAAATTTATGATGTAGATATAAAACCAGTTATACTTAATCAAAATATATTATCAGATAGAATTATATATGGAGGAGAAGTAGAAGTAAAATTATTATTTGCATCAAGCAATAGCTCAAAAATGGATACGAAAACAATAATTCTACCATTTGACTTTAATATGAATTGTCCAGGAATAAATAATCAAGCAGGAATAAACACAAGAATGCAAGTGCAAGCAAAAGACTTCGTAATAATGCCAGATGAAAGTATAGATATTAAAATAGATTTAGAGTTTATAGTAGATACCTTTAGAAATGAAGAAATAAGTGTAATAGAAGAAGTAAATATAGAAGAAAATAGAGACCAAGAAAGATATAGTATAATAATATATTTTGTAAAACCAGGGGACACACTATGGAAAATAGCAAAAAGATTTAGAAGTACAGTAGATGCAATTGCTACATTAAATAATGTAGCAGATGAGAAAAATTTACAGATAGGTCAGCAACTATTCATACCAATGTCAATATAGAAGTTGGAGGTTAGAAGTTAGAAAAATATGGTAATTGCTTCAAAGCATTTACTATAGATTCTAACATCCAACCTCCAACTTCTAAAATAATATATATTTAACATTCAATAGTAACTAAAAAAATATATACTAATATAATAATAAAAAGAGAGGAAAATGCTATGGATAAAATTTATTCAAGAAGGAGACTACTCATACCAAAATTTAATATTAGTATATTCAATAAAAATAATAAAGATAATAAAATAAAAGTAAAAATTATAAAAATAACTATAGTTATTTTTATTGCAATATTTACATTTATGCGAATTATAGAGGCAATTACACCAATTATAGATAAGCAATGTCAAAATATAGCAAAGGCAGTAGCAACAAAAATATCTAATGAACAAGCAACAATAGTAATGTCAAGATATAGTTATGATGATTTGTGTAATATAAGTAAAGATGTAAATGGAAATATATCAATGATAAGTTCTAACGTAATTACAGTAAATGAAATAATTTCAGATGTAGCAATTAAAATACAAGAAGAATTAAATAAAGAAGAAAATAATAATTTTAAAATAAAATTGGGAAGTTTAACAGGAACAAGAATTTTATCAGGAAGAGGACCAAATATAGATGTAAAATTACAAATAATAGGAAATTTAGATACAGACTTAAGATCAGAATTTGAAGAAGCAGGAATAAATCAGACCTTACATAGAATGTACCTGCAAGTAGAATGTAATGTAATAATATTAACACCATTTAAAACAACTGAAGAAAAAATAGTAAATCAAGTATTACTAGCAGAAGCAGTAATAATAGGAACAACACCAAATACTTATTACAACTTAGAAGGAATGGAAAAATCAAATTTGATTGATGTAATAGAATAAAAATAAAAAAAGGAAAGTTTTTGAAGTGTGCAAAACCTTTCCCTTTTTTTATTTTATTTTATTTATAAAGTAATTTAATTTTACTACCATTCTTAGAAATAAACCCTTCATTGGCAAGGTTTTTAAGTTCTCTCATCATAGCACTTCTATCTACACTTAAATAATCTGCTAAATTAGTAAGAGATATAGGAATAGTTACAGTTTTACTAAAATCTTTACTAGATAAAATTGAAAAATAACTTAATAGCTTTTCTCTTATACTTCTTTTTGATAAAACTTCAATTCTTGTATTCTGGTGAATAGCATTATTTAAGGTCAATTCCAATATACTAGAAGATAAAATGTTATGAAATTTACAATTAGATTTACACTTCCTAAGTATATCATCGTGAACTAAAAATAGAACACAACAATTGGCATTTGCTATAACGCTTAACTCATTATTTGTATGAACAGGATAAAAAGCTTCACCGAAAATATCATTTGAGTTAAAGTTATCAACAATGTCTTTATTTCCATTTAAATCATATCTAATTAAATCAGCTTTTCCACTCATTAAAATACAAATCTGACTTCTTTTTTGAATATATGTAGTAATAATTTCATTCTTTTTAAAGTATTTTTTTTGAATTTTAGAACATCCTTGCTCTAAAGCATTTATTAAACTAGAAATTTCGTCCATAATAGTACCTCTCTTCTAAACCCTATAATTAAAATATAATTAATTGAATAAGTTTGTCAAAAAATGATGGTTGTTTTTATGTAAAGATTATACCTTAAAAGTACTTAAAAATCAACATTTTATGATAAAAATATTTTGTAACACAATTGTAATATTTGCTATAAATACTGAAAATAGAAGTATACAGAATTTTTAAAATAAAAAAATAAAAAAAGTTGCAATTGCAACAGAAAAAACAAAAACTTAATATATAATTAAAACAGAAAAAAAGCAAGAATAAAATTTTCTAAGTGGCAAGGCCACATAAGAAAATCTAATTCTTCCATAACTATCTTCTTAGGAAACTTACCTACTTATGTGGATGACTTTCCTAAGAAGATAAAGAAAATAGGGGGAGCAAAAAATGAAGGTAATAAAAAGAGATGGAAGAGCTGTTGACTATAATAGAGAAAAAATAGAAATAGCAATTCAAAAAGCAAATGAAGAAGTAACTAGAAAAGAAAGGATAACAAAGGAAGAAATAAGAGGAATAACAAAATATATTGAAGAACTAGACAAAAAAAGAATACTAGTAGAAGATATACAAGATATTATAGAACAACAACTTATGGATTTAAAGAAATTCGAGCTTGCTAAAAAATATATGATTTATCGTTACACAAGAGCCTTGGTTAGAAAAGCAAACACAACAGATGAATCTATATTAGGTTTAATTAAAAATCAAAACAAAGAATTATTAGAAGAAAACTCAAACAAAAACGCAGTATTAGCATCAACACAAAGAGATTATATAGCAGGTGAAGTTTCAAAAGACTTAACAAAAAGAATTTTATTACCTGAAAAAATAACAAAAGCACATGAAGAAGGAATACTTCATTTTCATGATATGGACTATTTCTTACAACCAATATTCAATTGTTGCTTAATAAATATAGGAGATATGTTAGACAATGGAACAGTAATGAATGCAAAATTACTAGAATCTCCAAAAAGCTTTCAAACAGCATGTACAGTAATGACACAAATAATTGCAGCAGTAGCATCAAACCAATATGGTGGACAATCAGTAGATGTTAGCCACTTAGGAAAATACGTAAGAAAAAGCTATGAAAAATTCATAAAACAATTAACAGAAGAATTTGGAAAAGAATTATCTGATGAAATGATTGAAAAAATAGCAAAACAAAGATTGAAAAAAGAAATTGAAGCAGGTGTTCAAACAATTCAATATCAAATAAATACATTAATGACAACAAATGGACAATCTCCATTCGTAACATTATTCTTAAACTTAAAACAAGATGACCCATACATTGAAGAAAATGCAATGGTTATAGAAGAAATTATAAAACAAAGATATGAAGGAATAAAAAATGAAAAAGGTGTATATGTAACACCAGCATTCCCTAAACTAATATATGTTTTAGATGAACACAATTGCCTAAAAGGTGGAAAATATGATTACCTAACAAAACTTGCAGTAAAATGTTCAGCAAAACGTTTATACCCAGATTATATATCAGCTAAAAAAATGCGTGAAAATTATGAAGGAAATGTATTCAGCCCAATGGGATGTAGAAGTTTCTTAGCACCATGGAAAAATGAAAAAGGTGAATATGTATTCGAAGGAAGATTCAACCAAGGTGTAGTAAGTATAAACTTACCACAAATAGGAATTATAGCAGATGGAGACGAAGAAAAATTCTGGAAATTATTAGATGAAAGATTAGAAATATGTAAAGAAGCCTTAATGTGTAGACACTATGCACTACTAGGAACTTTATCAGATACATCTCCTGTACATTGGAGATATGGAGCAATAACACGTATGGCATCAGGAGAAAAAGTAGATGACCTATTAAACAGCTGTTATTCAACAATTTCTTTAGGATATATAGGAATATATGAAATTACCAAATTAATAAAAGGTGTATCACACACAACTAAAGAAGGACATGATTTTGCAATAGAAGTAATGAAACACTTAAGAGAAACAACAGACAGATGGAAGAAAGAAACAGGATTAGGTTTCGCGCTATATGGAACACCAGCAGAAAGCTTATGTTACAGATTTGCAAAAATAGATAAAGAAAAATTCGGAGAAATAAAAGACATAACAGACAAGGGATACTACACAAACTCATACCACGTAGATGTTAGAGAAGAAATAGATGCATTCGAAAAGCTATCATTTGAAAGCGAATTCCAAAAAATATCGTCAGGTGGAGCAATTTCATATGTAGAAATACCAAATATGAGACACAACCTAAAAGCACTAGAAGACCTAGTAAAATTCATATATGAAAACATCCAATACGCAGAATTCAACACAAAATCAGACTACTGCCATGTATGTGGATTTGATGGAGAAATAATAATAAATGACAACATGGAATGGGAATGTCCAAACTGTGGAAATAAAGACAAAAACAAAATGAACGTAACAAGAAGAACATGCGGATATCTAGGAGAAAACTTCTGGAACGAAGGAAAAACAAAAGAAATAAAATCGAGAGTATTACATTTATAATAAGAAGTTAGAAGTTGTAAGTTAGAATTAGGGTAAGTACTTCGAAGAAATTACCTTATAATCTAACCTCCAACTTCCAACCTTCAACCGACGAAGGAGGCAAACCAAATGAACTACGCAAAGATAAGAAAATGTGATGTGGCAAATGGGCCAGGAGTTAGAGTATCGCTATTTGTAAGCGGGTGTAATCATCACTGTAAAAACTGCTTTAATCCAGAAGCATGGAACTTTAATTATGGAGAAGAATTTACTAAAAAAGAAGAAGAGCAAATAATAGAAGACTTAAAACCAGATTATATAACAGGTTTAAGTTTATTAGGAGGAGAGCCATTTGAGCAAAAAAATCAAGAAGGTTTAGCACCTCTTGTAAGTAAAGTAAAAAAAGAGTATCCAGATAAAAAAATATGGTGCTATACAGGTTTTACATTTGATGAACAAATACTAGGAAAAATGGTAAAAGAAGAACATAGAGAAACAACAAAACAAATGCTAGAAAACATAGACTATATAGTAGATGGAAAATTTGTAAACGAACTAAAAGATCCAAAACTACAATTCAGAGGTTCATCAAACCAAAGAATAATAGATGTAAAGAAAAGCTTGTTAGAGAATGAAATAGTATTATGGGATGGATTAAATAAAGATGTAGGATAAAAAGATTTAGGAGAGATTTGGAGCGAGTCAAAACTCTCCTAAATTTTT
Organism: uncultured Clostridiaceae bacterium; assembly: GCA_949927585.1. Taxonomy (GTDB): domain Bacteria; phylum Bacillota; class Clostridia; order TANB77; family CAG-508; genus UMGS1663. The sequence goes on along the minus strand of CATLFA010000013.1, from coordinate 25,657 downwards.
TATTAAAAAAACATTAATCTTAAGGAAAACTTTCGACTCTTGTCAAATTTTTTCTTTTACGTTTTACATTATTTCTATTGTGCTGTAAATTTTTGCTTAACAGTATCAATTTTAGTTTGCTCGACAGTCTCAGTCTTATACCAGCCTTTTTCAGCCATTAAATTATATATTTTATTTTGAATATCTAATGATTTATTTAATGCTTCTTTAAAAGCACAATGCACTTCAGCAGTAGTAGATTCAATTGTTCCATGAAGATATAAATCACATACGCCTTTAATAATTAATAATTCTTTTTCCATTAAATCTTTGTCTTCCATAATAACCCCCTATAATAAATTTAAAAATTTGTTAAATAATTCTGTATGTTCTTTTTCTAAGTCTTTCATATAATTAGAAAGATTTACATCTGTTAATTGATTAGCTGTTTTCATGCTACATGATTTCATAAAAACTTCATGTCCTAAAGCATCTTCAACATATAAAAGTTCCTTACTTGTCATTATAATCACCACCTAATATTATAATTAACAAAATTTATAAAAATATACAAAAAATAGCAAGTTATTTAGGTAAAAAAATATATAATCAAACATTAGTCATTTTCATATAATTCTTCTACAAAAACATCCTTTTCAGCTTGACCATCTAAAAAGCCAACTCTAGCAATATTATTATTTAATTCTTGAATCCAAACAGGCCTATCATCATAATATATATCTAAAATTTCTTTGTTTCTTATAATTTGGTTTACTCTTTCAATATTCATATAAAACCTCCATAAATTTATTTTACTAAAATTATATACAAGCTATTATTAAATATTCATAAAAAGTTGAAAATTATGTAAAAACATAATATAATAAACAAAAAATATATATAAGTATTAAGATATTTAATTAAAAAAAATGGTATTAAATAGGGAGAATTATTTATGAACAATAAAAATATAACGATAGTAATAGATGGGCAAGCTGGGAGTTGCGGAAAAGGGAAAATTTGTGGGTATTTAGCTAAAAAGGATTATTTTGCTATATCTACAAATAATTGGTCTAGTAATGCAGGTCATACTTATGTAAGTGATAATGGCAAAAAAATTATAGTTAGCCATATACCTATGGCAATGTTAAGAAAAAATTGTAAATTAGTTTTAAATGCAGGGGGCATTATTACACCAGAAATATTATTTGAAGAAATAAGAAAATATAAAGATATTATTGGGGAAAGAAAAATATACATTAATCCAAGAGCAATGATTATTCTAGAAAAACATCGAGAAGAAGAAAAAAGAATAATTAAAAGTGGGTCAACATATAAAGGGTGTGGTGCAGCACAAGCTGAAAAAATTATAAGAAAACCAGGTATTATTTTAGCTAAGGATTATATAAACAATATACCAAGCGATTTAAAAAATAATATTGAAATAATAGATACTGCCAAAATGATAAATGAATGTAATGATCCTATTTTAATAGAAGGAGCACAAGGACAAGATTTAGATATAAATTATGGACTTGATTATCCAAATGTAACCAGTAGAATGTGTAGTGCAAGTCAATTAATAGCAGACAGTGGATGTAGCCCATTTAAAGTAAAAGATATTTATATGATTATAAGACCATATCCTATAAGAATAAGTAACAAAACTAATATCGGTGAGGATATTTATAGTGGTGACTATGCAGAAAGTAAGGAAATTACATGGGAAGAAATTAAGAAAAGATGTGGGTGTGATATTGATTTAAAAGAATATACAACTGTAACAAAAAAAGTAAGAAGAGTTTTTGAAATGAATTGGGAAAGATTAAAATACAATGTTATGATTAATAGACCAACTCAAATAGTTTTAAATTTTGCACAATATATAGACTGGAAAGCATATAAATGCAAAGATTATAACTTGCTTCCACAAAAAGTAATTGAATTTGTAAACAAGATAGAACGAGAAACTAATACTCCAGTTACATTAATAGGAACAGGTGAGTGTGAAAGTGACATTATAGATTTAAGAAAAATGAAATTAAATAATTAACTAATATAATAGTAATCTTGATATTAACCTTAATTTTATGTTATAATTTGAAAAGTATAAAAGCAAGGAGATAAAAATGAAAAAATTAAATGTAATATTAGTTTATAATAAAGAAAGTACTAAAATACTTATGTGTAAAAGAGAAAAAGAACCATATAAAGGAAAGTTTAATTTAGTAGGTGGTAAAGTAGAACAAGATGAAGATGAATTACATGCAGCATATAGAGAGTTACAAGAAGAAACAGGCATAACAAATAATGATATTAAATTAACACATATTATGAATTTTCAATATGAGATGTCAGACATGGAGTTAGAGGTTTATACAGGAATACTAAATAAAGATGTAATTTTACAAGAAGAAGTAAACAAACTTTATTGGATAGATAAGAACGAAAACTTTTTTGATATAAATAAATATGCTGGAGAAGGTAATATAGGACATATGTTACATCAAGCAGAATTATATAAAGATAAATTATTTTAAATATAAAAATTAAATTAGAAAGAGGAATAAACATATGAAGGTATTAGCCATAGGAGACTTAGTAGGAGAAAGTGGAGTAAAAAAATTAAGGGAAGTTTTACCTAATTTTAGAAAAGAAAATAATATAGATTTCGTAATAGTAAATGCAGAAAATTCAGCAGGTGGAATGGGAATTACAACGCAAATATTTAATAACTTAAAAGCATTAAATATTGATTGTATAACAATGGGAAATCATACTTGGGGGAAAAAAGATATATTTACATTTATAGATGATGATAAGCTTTTAAGACCAGCTAATTATTCAAGAGGAGTAGTAGGAAAAGGCTATAATATATATGAATGTAAAAATAAAAAAATATGTGTTATAAATTTAATAGGTAGAACAGAAATGGGAGTACAATCAGATAACCCATTTACAAAAGCAGATGACATTATAAAAGAAGTACAAGGTAAAGCAGATATAATAATAATAGATTTCCATGCAGAAGCATCAGCAGAAAAAATAGCAATGAAATATTATTTAGATGGTAGAGTAACTGCCATTTTTGGAACACATACACATGTGCAAACTGCAGATGAAGAAATAACAAATAAAGGAACAGGGTTTATTTCAGACATTGGAATGACAGGTCCTATAAATTCAGTAATAGGAATGGATATAGAAGCATCAGTAAAAAGATTTGTAACATCACTTCCAGAAAGATACAAATTGGCAGAAGGAAATTGTATGTTTAATGGTTGTATTTTTGATATAAATGATGAAGAATGTCGAGTAACATCTATACAAAGAGTCAATATAAAATAAATGACGAAAAAAGTAAAAAAACGGCGAAAAGTTTTCCATATTTTTCCAAAAAAGACTAGACATTTTATTTTCTTTGTATTATAAATATATATGTAATTCAAATAAAAATAAAATTATAGGAGGCAAAAAATGGAAGTTTTAAAAATTTCATCAAAATCTAATCCTAATTCAGTTGCAGGAGCAATAGCAGGGTTAGTAAAAGAAGAAAACAAAGCAGAAATGCAAGCAATCGGAGCAGGAGCTCTAAATCAAGCAGTAAAAGCAGTAGCAATAGCAAGAGGATTCGTAGCGCCAGCAGGTGTAGACTTAGTTTGTATACCAGCATTTGCAGAAGTAGAAGTTGAAGGAGAAGACAGAACAGGTATTAGAATTATAGTGGAATCTAGAAAATAAAAAATATAATGGTCGCCATTTTTGGCGACCTAGAATAATAATTTTTAAATCATTTGTAAATTTTAAAATCTTAAAAAAAATCCAATAATATCAAATAAAAAACTTGAAAAAAAATAAAAAATCTTATATTATAAGAAAAGATTAATTCTAGAAATATAAAATAAGGAGATTAATTATGAAATCAAATTTCTTTAAATATATTTTTATAATATTTGCAATATGCATTATAATATATTCAGTTTATGCAATATATTTTAAAGAAAAAGACAATACCAATGAAAATGTACAAGCTACTGAACAAGAAATAGTAGAGAAGAAAGATATAAGACTTGGAATATCAAATTTTGATAATATAAATCCATTAATATCAAATAATAAAGAAGTTTTAAATATAGATAAGCTAATATTTGAGCCATTACTAAATATAACAAAAGATTATAAAATAGAGATGTGCTTAGCAACAGAATGTTCAAAAACTTCACAAACATCATATATAGTAAAAATAGATAATAATAAAAAATGGCAAGATGGCTCATCTTTTACAGCAAAAGATATACAATTTACAATAGATAGATTAAAAGAAGGAACATCAGTATATGCATATAATGTTCAAAAAATATCAAGTGTAGAAATAATAGATAGTAGTACAATAAAAATAAATTTAAGTGAAGAAGTACCATTTTTTGAATATAACTTAACCTTCCCAATATTACCAAATAACTATTATATAGGAGAAGACTTCTATACATCAACAAAAGTGCCAATAGGAACAGGAATGTATAAAATTTCTTCAATAGATAGTAGCAATATTAAATTAGAAAAAAATGAAAAATGGTGGAATAAAGAAAATGAAAATGCAAAAATACAAACAATTGATATAAAAATATTTTCAGAGATAGGTGAGATATATAATAGCTTCAAATTAGGAAATATAGATATATTTACAACATCAAATTACGATTTAGAAAATTATATTGGAACAATAGGATATGCAAAAACGGAATTTAAAGGAAGAGAATTTGACTATTTAGCATTTAATTGTGAAGATAGTATATTAAAAAATATACAGGTAAGAAAAGCAATAGGGTATAGCATAGACAAAACTAATATTACTTCCACAATTTTTAATAATAATTGTTATATATCAGACTTTACTTTAGACTATGGAAATTATTTATATACAAATAATAATTTAAGTTCAGGTTATAATACTGAGCAAGCAAAAAAAGTATTACAAGAAGATGGTTGGCAATATAAAAACAATAAATGGCAAAAAACTGAAAATTATAAAACAAGCAGGATAAATTTAAATTTAACAGTAAATAGAGATGATACAAATAGAGTAGCAGTAGCAGAAAATATAAAAGCTCAGCTTGCACAAATAGGAATAAATGTAACAATAAATAAAGTATCCACAAGTCAGTATAATAATATTTTACAAAATAAAAATTACCAAATGATATTAACAGGAGTATATAATTCATATAGTCCAGATGTAGAAACATTTTTAGGACAAAATAACTTACAAAATTATAAAAATGATGAGTTAAATACAATTTTATCAGATGTAAAAAATATAAAAGAAGAGAATTTGTTAAAAGAAAAATACAATAAAATTGTAGAAATATATAATAATGAACTACCATTTTTAAGCTTATATAGAAGCAAATCAACTGTAATAAGAAGTCAAAAGTTAGCAGGAGAATTAACACCAAATAACTACTTTAGCTATTATAATTTTTATACATGGAGCAGAATGTAGGAGATACAAATAATTTATTCATACCTTAGGGGCTTAATCGGTAAGGAATACCAAATTATGCCCCTACATTTAAAAATAATTAATACAAAAAAATAAAAAATAAACAAAAAATACTTGACAAAAAAATATAATAGTATATAATAAAACAAACAAAGGTTTAGAAAACAAATATTTAGGAGGAAAAATAAATGAGTAATGAAAATTCAGAAAAAATGAGAGCACTAGAAGCAGCACTAGGACAAATAGAAAAGCAATTTGGAAAAGGTTCAGTAATGAAACTAGGAGAATTCCAAGCAATGAATGTAGAAGCTATACCAACAGGAGCATTAAGCTTAGACATTGCATTAGGAATAGGTGGAATTCCACGTGGAAGAATAATAGAAGTATATGGTCCAGAATCTTCTGGAAAAACAACACTTGCACTTCATATGATAGCAGAAGCACAAAAAATGGGTGGAGAAGCAGCATTCGTAGATGCAGAACACGCATTAGACCCAGTATATGCAAAACATTTAGGTGTAGATATAGATAACCTAATAGTATCACAACCAGATACAGGGGAACAAGCACTAGAAATAGCAGAAGCGCTAGTAAGAAGTGGAGCATTAGATGTAATAGTAATAGACTCAGTAGCAGCGCTAGTTCCAAAAGCAGAAATAGATGGAGATATGGGAGACTCACACATAGGTCTTCAAGCAAGGTTAATGTCACAAGCTTTAAGAAAATTAGCAGGAGCTATAAACAAATCAAAATGCTGTATAGTATTTATTAACCAATTAAGAGAAAAAGTAGGAGTTATGTTTGGTAACCCTGAAACAACAGCAGGAGGTAGAGCATTAAAATATTATGCATCAGTACGTTTAGACATAAGAAAAGTAGAAAATATAAAACAAGATGGAGAAGTAGTAGGAAATAGAGCAAGAGTAAAAGTAGTAAAAAATAAAGTAGCACCACCATTTAGAGAAGCAGAATTTGATATAGTATATGGAAAAGGAATATCAAAAGAAGGAAATATACTAGATATAGCAGTAAACTTAGATATAGTAGAAAAAAGTGGTTCATGGTTCAGCTATAATGGAGATAGAATAGGACAAGGAAGAGAAAACGTAAAAAAATACCTAATAGATAATCCAGAAATGTCAAAAGAGATAGAAGAAAAAATAAGAACAAAATTCTCAGAAGCTTTTGAAAAAAGCTTAGGTGATGAAGAGCTAGAAGAAGACGAATAAGAATAAAAAATAAAATGTGATTTACAAAAGTAAATCACATTTTATTTTTTATTCTAATAATTTATATAAAGCATTAGCATATATATTGGTTGCTAAAAGCAATTTATCAATTTCTATAAATTCATCTACTTTATGACACATATCTTCATCTCCTGGGAAATTCATTCCAAAAGAAACACAATTATCAAAAGCTCTAGCATATGTAGCTCCGCCAATAGCAATAGGCTCAAGCTTAGTACTACATACTTTATTAAAAATGTCACACAAAGTAGTTATTAAATTGTTATTTTTATCAACATATAAAGGCTCTTGTCTACCAATAACCTCAATGCTAAAATTACCAAAATATTTGTAAAAAATATTTATAATATCATCCATAGAAGTATGAATAGGGATTCTTAAATTAATACCAATGTTAATTTTGTTATCTTTAATATAAAGTTTAGAAGTATTTAAAGTTAAAGTACCAGACTCATCCTTAATATTTATTTTCATATTGCTTCCAGAATAATCATCCCCAATATATTTGCAAAATGTGGATAGTATAGGTATAGAAAGATTAACTTTAACAAATAAATCATTTAAAACAGTTAATAATTTTGTAATAGCATTTACACCAAGTTCAGGGTGAGCACTATGACTAGCTTTACCATAAGAAGTTAGCTTTATATTATTCTCATCAATTTTATAAATATCAATTTCATATGAGTATTTGGTAATAATATCTTTTAAAATTGATATTATATATTCTGCTTTAAAGCTTTTATTTATTTTTAAAATGCTACTAGCAAGTTTAGGGACTACATTAATAGCGTTATTGTTACAATCTAAACTTTCAATTTCTATAGGTAAATTTTGAGGAAGTCTTGCAGAAAGTAAAAGAGAAAGGACACCTTTTTCAGCAAATATAACTGGAAAAGTTCCATCAGGGCTAAAAGAGACAGTAGGAAGTTCTTCATGTTCTTTATAATATTTAATACATTTCCAATCCTTTTCTTCATTAAGACCTACAATTAGCCTCATTCTTTTATTCATTTTTATATTATTAGCTTTACAATATTCTAAAACAGCTTTCATTGCATAAAGAGAAGCAATAACAGGTCCTTTATCATCAATAGCGCCTCTACCATAAATACAATTATTTCTAATAGTAGGAATAAAAGGCGAATAAGTCCAATCATCATCTTTGGCAGGAACAACATCTAAGTGACCAATAATTCCAATTAATTCTTCACCTTCACCACATTCTGCATATCCACAATAACCATCAATGTTTTTTGTTCTAAAACCTAAACTATTAGCCAAATTTAGAAAGTATTTTAAAGCCTCTGAACAAGATTTTCCAAAAGGAAAATAAGAATTTTCTTCTGAATTTGAAACACTAGGATATGTAATTAAATCACAAACTGAGCCTATAATATTTTTACTATTATTTTCTATATATTCTTTAAACATAAAATCCTCCTTTTAATATTTATATGAAAAAATAGCAAAAATATTCTTAAAAACCTTTTGAAATCTGACTATTTAGTCAAATGATAAAAAGTACTTGCAAATATTCCAATAAGATTATATAATTAATAAGAATATTATAAAATGAGGTAATGCAATGAATAAAACCAAAAGAAAGATATTTGAAACATCAATGAAATTATTTGCTGAAAAAGGTTATGATGCTACAAGTATAGAAGAAATAACTGCGACAGTGGGAGTTGCTAAAGGTACATTATATTATCATTTTTCAAGCAAAGAAGAAATATTTAAGTTTTTAGTAGAAGAAGGAGTAAAACTTTTAAAAAATAGTATTGCAATAAAAACTGCAAAACTAAATAATAGTATAGATAAAATAAGAGCAGTAGTATTAATAGAATTAAAAGTTTTAGTAAAATACGAAAGTTTTATGACTATCATATTAAGCGAAATATGGGGAACAGGCGACAGAAGTAAAATGTGTAGAGATTATGTATTCGAATATATTCAAATGATACAAGAAATTGTAGAAGAGGGAATACAAAATAAAGAAATAATAGAAGCAGATCCAAATGTAATAGCTTCAGGAATATTTGGCTTTGTATGTTCAAGCTTAATATATAAATTAAGAAGAGAAAAAAATATTGAAGTTCCAGAATTGTTTAATGAAATAGACAAATCATTCATAAAAAAATTAAAAAAATAAAGAAAAATTAATTTTTAAATATACACTATAGGGGGCACAGGGCACTATGCCTTTAATAAAGATAGAAAAGGAGAAAACAAAAAATGAGAATATTAAAAGACTTTAAAGTACCAAATTTTAAATTTAAAAAAATAAAAATGAAAAATGTAGAAAACTTAGAAGAAGTAAATGTAGATTATGAAGAAATAAAAAATAAACAAGAAGCAATACAAAAAGGCAAAAATAAGAATTATGAGAAAACAAATTATGAAACAATAAAAGAAGTATTTTATATGTGTAGAGAAAAATATGCGCAAAATATATGCTTGTTAGAAAAATTTAATTCTAAAGAAGAATTTAAAAAAATAACCTATAAACAATTCACAGATGATGTAATAGCATTAGGAACAGCATTAACAAACAAATATAGTTTAAAAGATGAAAGAATAGTAATAATAGGAGAAAACACATATTATTGGTATGTATCATATATGGCAATGCTTTGTGGAACAGGAATAGCAGTTCCAGTAGATAAAGAATTACCAGCAAATGAAATAGAAAATGTAATAAATAGGTCAAGAGCAACAGCAGTTATATATTCTAGCAAGAAAAGAGACATTATAAAAAGAGTACAAGATAAACTACCAACAGTAAAATACTTTATTCAAATGAACTCTGATAATGAATTAGAAGGAAGAGAAATAGGAATAGAAACTATTATAAAACAAGGAAAAGAAATGCTAGAAAAAGGAGATAATTCTTTTGAAAAAATAGAAATAGATCCAGATGAATTTAAAGTACTTATATTTACATCAGGAACAACATCAAATTCAAAAGGTGTAATGATATGTAATAGAAACTTAGCAGAAAATATAAATGCAGTTAGTACATATGTAAAACTATATCCATCAGACAGACTATTTTCAGTATTACCACTTCACCATACATATGAATCTTCAATAGGTTTTTTACTTCCATTTGCTAATGGAGCATCTGTTGCGGTATGTCAAGGCTTAAAACATATTGTACCAGATTTACAAGAAACAAAGCCAACAGCAATGATAGCAGTACCTTTACTAATAGAAAATTTATATAAGAAAATAAATAAAACAATAGAAAAAAGCGGAAAAGCAGGCTTAGTAAATTCAATGATACATGTAACAAATGCACTAAAAAGTGTAGGAGTAGATATTAAAAGAAAAGTATTTAGTGAAATATATGAAAACCTAGGTGGAAATATAAGAATAATAGTATCAGCAGCAGCCCCAATAGATGCCAAAGTAGGAAGATGGGTTCAAGATTTAGGGATAACATTCTTACAAGGATATGGACTAACAGAAACAGCACCTATTGCAGCGCTAACACCTGAATTTGAGCCAAAAGTAGGTTCAGCAGGAAAAGCCGTAAATTGTGCAGAATTAAAAATAGATAATCCAAATGAAAAAGGCGAAGGAGAAGTTTTAATAAAAAGTAAAACTTTAATGTTGGGATATTACGAAAATGAAGAAGCAACAAATGAAGTAATAAAAGTAGATGAAGAAGGAAATAGATGGTTTCATTCAGGAGATGTTGGTTACTTAGATGAAGATGGATTTTTGTATATAACAGGAAGAACAAAAAATGTAATAGTAACACAAAACGGAAAAAACATTTACCCAGAAGAAATAGAATTAATTTTAGGTGAAGTTAAAGAAATAAAAGAATGTATGGTATATGGAAAAGAAGTTGAAGGTGAAAAAGAACTAATAATAACAGTAAAAGTAATACCAAATCTAGAAGAAATAGAAGCAGAGCATGGAAAAGACTTAAGTGATGAGCAAATACACGAAATTATATGGGAACAAATAAAAGTAGTAAATAGAAAATTAACATCATATAAAGCAATAAAGAAATTAGAAATAAAGAAAGATGAATTTGCAAAAACAACAACCATGAAAATTAAGAGATTTGAAGAAATAAAAAAAGACCAATAAATTATAGGTTGGAAGTTACAAGTCTAAGGCTGAAAAGAAAACTTTAAAACTTAGAAAATGCTAAAATTCATATATATAGTTAAAAGTTAGAGTTAATTAATAAACCTCTAACTTTTAACTATATATAAACAAAAAAATGCAAATAATCAAATTATCCAACCTCAGATACTAAATATTACAAAAATATTACAAAAAATACACAACAGAAATAGAAATATTACAATTCTGTTAAATTTTACGGAAATAGGCATTTGAGTATTGACAAGCAAAAAAAATTATATTAAAATGAGTATGAAGTCAAAAAAAATAATATTATGAATCCTATTGTAATTTCTTGTAGAAAATTGCAATTTAAATATAAAACATAGGAAAAAAAGGGAGGGTTTACAATGTCTAAATCTGGCATAGTAAATGTGAGAATGGTAATCACAGAAGAAAAAATTTTATCAAATATAGATAGAATTCAAAAACTAATAAATCCAAAAAGTAAAAAGCAAATAGTACAATTAGATGATGATGCATACTTTAAAGATTTAATAGAATCAGTAAAAACATATCTAACTGAATATCCAAAAAAGAAAAACTTTCCAGCAAGTGTATATAAAGCAGCATATTCATTAGTAGAATTTGCAACAAATCAATTTGAAGAAAATACAAAAAGAATTGAAGAGTTAATTCGTCAAAGAGAGGCAAATATTTCTTTAGCAGGAAAATTAAAAGATACATTAGAATTAATATCAGAAAAAGAAGAAGGATGGAAAGCAACATTAAAAGAAGCATCTAATTATTATACAGAAGATATAGTAGAAGCATTAACAGTAGTAAGCAAAGCAAAAAATAAAGAATCACAAAATTGTCAAGATGCTATAAAATTAGTTAATGCAAGAATAGTAAATTTAGAGTCTAATTTACATATAGAAATAGATATGGAAAGAATAGAAGATAGATCTAAAGCACTAAGCTATATTGGAATAGAAATAGCAGATGCATTAAAACTAATTCCTACACCAGTTGAAGAAATGGTTAAGGAAGAAGTTCAAGAAGAAGTAATACAAAGTGAGTATGTACAAGAAACAACCTTTGAAGTAAAACCATCATTATGGCAAAAAATAAAAGAAAGCAAAATAGGTAGAGCATTAAGATATGCATTTAGAATCAGAATAGTTCTTGATGTACCAGCATTACCAGAAGCAAAGAATAAATAATATATTTAGGCACGTTTAAGCGTGCCTAAATAATAAAAATAAAATTTTATAAAAAAATTTAAAAATACTATTGACAAGATATATAATTTTTTGTATAATAAAAATCGCGTTAAGCAAATGCTCCCTTAGCTCAGTTGGTCAGAGCAACCGGCTCATAACCGGTGGGTCCAAGGTTCGAATCCTTGAGGGAGCACCATTTTTTTATTAAATATATATGGGTAGGTGGCCGAGTGGCTAAAGGCGGCAGACTGTAAATCTGTTCTCATACGAGTACGATGGTTCGAATCCATCCCTGCCCACCATTAGTATTATCAAGGCTTTTATCGTTTTGATAATATTTTGTTTTTAAAATACATCTAATCAATATCTAACCGATTTATAAATTATCTACTTTTGCAGGAGTAGGTATATTTTTTTGTCCATTAAAAATATTAGATAATACATTTGCTGATTTTTGTTTTACATTTGTATCTAAATGTGCATATATATTAGCAGTCGTATTAAAATTAGAATGTCCAAACCAAGCTTGTATCTCTTTTAAAGGTATTCAATCTTGCTATTTCTTTGAAAAATTGTGGACGAACTAAATAGGTAAAATATAAACCAGTAATAGATACTAATGTAGATGAAATTTTTATTTTAACAAATAATCTAAATATTTATACTATACTAATTAATAAAATAGAGAAACAAACTATAAATTAAATTTGCTATAAACTATTGCTTTTTATATTAAATTATGGTATTATAAATATGTTAAAAATTACCTTATACTTAGTTTTAGGAAAACACACCTACTAAAACCCAGTTTAGGGCAAATATAAAAATATAGGAGGTATATTTAGATGACAAGAGAAAAGAAACAAGAAATCATTAATACTTATAAAAGAGATGAAAAAGATACTGGTTCTCCAGAAGTTCAAATAGCGCTTTTAACACAAAGAATTAATGAATTAACAGAACACTTAAAAGTACACAAAAAAGATAACCACTCAAGAAGAGGTCTTTTAAAAATGGTAGGAGCGAGACGTAGCCTACTTAAATATTTAAGTGAAAAAGATGTTGAAAGATATAGAGAAATCGTTGCTAAATTAGGATTAAGAAAATAAAATATAATCAACATTTAGTAAGAAATCTTTAAATAAAAATAAGGACGTTTTACTAAATTAAGTAAAACGTCCATTTTTAAAAATGTAAACATTTAAAGATAGGAAACTACTTTTAAAATGTAGGTACATGGCTCGTCTCTGCCTACATAAATAAAATAAGGTGTGTAAAAAATAATACTTATAATTAGAAAGTAGCTTGTACAATATATTGAGAATAAAAATTGTAAAAGTCGCACCCATGGGCGACCCGCCCTTCGAAGAAATTGCTCTATAATAATTTAAATATTGTAGTAATTTTATTTGGACATGGGTCGCCGAAAGTGGCGCCCCTACAACAAACCAATAATATCAATACATTGTAGAGGTTACTCTAATTAATAAGTATTGAATAATAAAAAGGTATAAAAGAAATACTAAAATAAGAAAAGAGGAAAAAATATGTTTAAACAATTTGAAACAGAATTAGCAGGAAGAAAGCTAATAATTGAAAATGGAAAAATAGCAGAACTTGCAAATGGAAGTGTAATGGTAAGATATGGAGATACAGTAGTAATGGTAAACGTTACAGCATCACCAGAACCAAGAGAAGGAATAGATTTCTTCCCACTTTCAGTAGACTATGAAGAAAAATTATATGCAGTAGGTAAAATACCAGGAAGCTTCACAAAAAGAGAAGGAAAACCAACAGACAAAGCAATATTAACATCAAGAGCAATAGATAGACCACTACGTCCACTATTCCCAAAAGACTTTAGAAATGATGTATGTGTAGTAGCAACAGTATTATCAGTAGAACAAGATAACTCACCAGAAATTTGTGCAATGATAGGTTCAGCAGCAGCATTAGCAATATCAGACATACCATTTGGAGGACCAACAGCAGCATTAGCAGTTGGATATATTGATGGACAAGTTATAATAAACCCAACAGTAGAACAAAGAGCAAAATCAAGATTAACATTAACAGTTGCTGGAACAGAAGAAAAAATAACAATGATAGAAGCAGGAGCAGATGAACTTACAAATGACGAAATGTTAAGAGCAATAAAAGAAGCACATGTTGAAATCAAAAAGATTTGTAGCTTTATAAGAAAAATACAAGAAGAAATAGGAAAACCAAAATTTGAATATAAACACTTTGGAGTAGAAAAAGAATTCTACAATGAATTAAGAGAAGCATTTAAAGATAGAATGTACCAAGACGTACAAGCACCAGATAAAGAAACACGTGATGACAATATGAAAAAAATCACAGAAGACATCACAAACTATGTAATAGAAAAATATGGAGAAGAAATAGCCGAAGAACGTAAACAAGACATAGCAGACACAGTTCATGACCTAGAAAAAGAATGTGTAAGAGAAATGATATTTGTAGAACATAAACGTCCAGACGGAAGAAAAATAGATGAATTAAGACCACTTTCTTGTGAAGTAGGACTATTACCACGTGTACACGGAAGTGCAATATTTACTAGAGGTCAAACACAAGCAATGACAATAGTAACACTTGGAATGAAAAGTGAAGAACAAATGTTAGATGGAGTAGACGAAGAAACAGGAAAAAGATATATGCACCAATACAATTTCCCTTCATACTCAGTAGGAGAAGCAAGACCATCTCGTGGACCAGGAAGAAGAGAAATAGGACATGGAGCCTTAGCAGAAAAAGCCTTAGTGCCAGTAATACCATCAGAAGAAGAATTCCCATATGCAATAAGAGTAGTATCTGAAATATTATCATCAAATGGTTCAACATCACAAGCAAGTATATGTGGAAGCACACTTGCATTAATGGATGCAGGTGTACCAATTAGAAAACCAGTAGCAGGAATATCAACAGGTTTAGTAACAAACAAAGAAAATCCAGAAGAATATATAATGTTAACAGACATACAAGGAATAGAAGATTTCTTTGGAGACATGGACTTCAAAGTAGGAGGAACAAAAGACGGAATAACAGCAATACAAGTAGATATAAAATGCGATGGTTTAACATACGAAATAATAGAAGAAGCATTTACAAGAACAAAAGTAGCAAGAGACTATATACTAGATGAAATAATGGCACCAGTAATATCTGAGCCAAGAGCAGAACTTTCAAAATATGCACCAAAAATAGTAACAACAAAAATATCAGTAGACAAAATAAAAGACGTAATAGGACCTGGCGGGAAAATGATAAACAAAATAATAGAAGAAGCAAAAGGAGTAAAAATAGACATAGAAGAAGACGGAAGTATATGCATTTACAGTACAGAAGGACAAGATGCAAACATAGCACTAAAAATGATAGAAGATATTACAAGAGAAATAGAAGTAGGCGGAATATATGATGGAAAAGTATCAAGAATAACAACATTCGGAGCATTCGTAGACCTAGGAGCAGGAAAAGAAGGACTATTACACATATCAAAAATATCAAGTAAAAGAGTAGAAAAAGTAGAAGACGTACTAGCAGAAGGAGACGAAATAACAGTAAAAGTAATAGAAATAGACCATCAAGGCAGAATAAACCTAAGTATGAAAGATCTAGAAGCAGGAAACAAAGAAGAACAAGAATAGCTTAAATTTTGGGACTGTCCCTAATGAGGAAAATGTTATCAACAGTAATCTTAATATTTTCTTAATCAGTTGCAAAAATACAATAAAAATAGTATAATATTTATAGTATCTTAATAAACTAGATACTATAAATAAGGAGAAAAAAGAAATGGAATATTTATATATAATACAAATTGCATTAGTATGGATAGTAACAATATACTGGTTATATCAACTAGTAGTAAGTGTATGCTCACTAATAAAATTAAAAGATAAGCCAATAATAGAAGACAAACAAAATAGATTTATGGCAATAATACCAGCCCATAATGAAGCAGCAGTTGTAGCAAATTTAGTAGAAAGTTTAAAAAATCAAAACTACCCAAAAGAGCTATACGATATATATGTAATAGCAGATAACTGTACAGATAACACAGCAGAAGTAGCAAGAAATGCTGGAGCAATTGTGTATGAAAGATTTGATGAAACTAAAAAAACAAAAGGTTTTGCACTTCAATGGTTTTTAGCACAAAAAATTGAAGAAGATGCACCATATGATGCATTATGTGTATTTGATGCAGATAACATTGCAGATGAGAACTTTTTAAAAGCAATGAATAAAAAATTGTGCCAAGGCGAAAATGTTGTACAAGGTTACCGTGATATTAAAAATCCAACAGATAACTGGATAACAGCAGGTTATGCAATATTCTATTGGACAATGAATAGATTTTACCATTATGCAAGATATAACATAGGTTTATCTCCACTTTTAAATGGTACAGGTTTTATGGTTAGATTTGATGTAATAAAGCCAACAGGATGGGATACAAAAACTCTAACTGAAGACATAGAATTTTCATTAAAAAACATAATAGAAGGAAGAAGATTAGGTTGGGCAACAGATGCAATAGTATATGATGAACAACCAACAGGCTTCAAACAATCATGGTCACAAAGGTCAAGGTGGACAGTAGGGCATATACAATGCTTAAAAGAATATACAGGTTTACTAGCAACAGCAGTAAAAGAAAAGAAAACATTAATGAATTTTGATGGACTTTTATACATGCTAGGAAGTATACCAATGTTTGTAATAACATTAGTTCTATTACTAATAAACTTTGTAATATATGCAGCACAAGGAATGACAACAATGGAATTAGTAATAAATATTTTAAGATATTTAATACCAACATTTTTATTACCAATATTAACAGCAATATTAATAATGGCAATGGATAAAAGACCAATAAAACCAATGATAAAAGGCTTACTATTTTACCCATTATTCTTAGGTTCATGGTTACTAATAAACTTCAAATGTTTATTCAAACGTGAAACAAAATGGGAAAAAATAGAACATGTTAGAGATATAAAAATAAATGAAGTAAATTAAAAAAAGCGATAGTATCGCTTTTTTTAATTTACTTCATTTTTTATAGACATTTAAATACTATAATGATATAATTAACCACAGAAATGTTATAAATAAAAAACAAGAATAAAATTTTCTAAGCGTATCCTTCGCTAAGAAAATCTAATTCTTCCATAACTATCTTCTAAGGAAACTCACCGTTATCGCGGATGACTTCCCTAAGAATATAAAAAAAGGTGTGAGAAAATGAAATTAGATAAAAAAGATATATTACATATCATGATAATAATAATAGGAATGATATTTATAATGCTATCAATATTTCATACTAATTTATGGTTTGATGAAAGTTACTCAGTAGGACTAGCAAATCATAATTTTCTAGAAATATGGCAAATAGGCTCTAAAGATGTTCATCCAATACTATATTATTTCATATTACATATAATAAATTTCATTTGTGGAAATAACATTATTGCATATAGGATATTTTCATGGATATGTGCATCAATAATAGGAATATTAGGTTTTACACATATAAGAAAAGACTTTGGAAAAGATGTTGGAATAATATTTTCATTTTTAGCATTTTTCTTGCCAGTAAACATTGTATATGCTGGTGAAGTAAGAATGTATACATTAGCAATGCTATTAGTTACATTAATGGCAATATATGCATATAGAATATATAAAAATAAAAATGAAAAAAATATAAAAAACTGGGTATTATTTGCAATATTTAGTTTACTATCTGCATATACGCACTATTATGCATTAGTTACAGCAGGCATAATAAATATAATATTATTTATATATTTTATAAAAGAATCAATAATAGAAAAGAAATTTACATATAATTTAAAAATATTTTTTATATCAGCAGTAGCACAAATTATTTTATATATACCATGGGTAATTGCTCTATTAGCACAAATAAAACATGTATCATCAGGTTTTTGGATAGTATTTAGCTTTCCTAAATCAGTAATAGAATTTTTTAACTTTCAATTTACAGGAAACTTAGGAGACGAAATATACTTAAACATTATAGTAGCAGGAGTATTTGGAATATTGATATGCATATATATGATATGTGCACAAATAAGAAATAAGCAAAAAGAAAAACCAGAACTATTTTCAATACTAGTATGGATATTATTAGTAATAGCAGTAACAATAGCATCAATATTAATGAAGAAAACAATAGTATATGCTAGGTATATGCTATGTGTTACAGGACTATTTATATTCTTTATAAGCTACACAATGGTTAAAAAAGGAAATAAATATATAACAACATTAATACTTCTAATATCATTAGTGTTATCTATATTTGTACAATTAGAATTATCAAAAGTAAACTATGATGAAAATAATAGCAAAGGAATAAAATATATAGGTGAAAACATACAAGAAAATGATATTATACTACACGAGAATGATACAAGCAGTTTTGTTGTAGACGTTAATTTTCCAAACAACAAAGCATACTTCTGGAATAAACAAAATTGGAGCGGAGTAGAAGCTTATGAAGCATATGGAAATAACTTTAGTACAGAAAGCAACTTAGAAAAATTAAAAAATTACCAAGGAAGAATATGGATAATATATACAAATAATCAATTTATAGAAGATGTTAGTAAAGAATTAGAAAATATAGAAATAATACAAACAAATTCATATGAACAAAAATATCATAATATGAAATATAAAGTTACGCTAATGGAAAAGGATTAATTAGAAATGTAGGGGGTAATCGGTAAGGAATACCTAAAAGAATTTACCGAATTATGCCCAAGAAAATGATTATAATGAATATTGAAAAGTATAAAAATATTCGAATTTTGAAGGGAGAAAAAAATGAGAGTATACGCATTTGTTGGGCCATCAGGTACAGGTAAAAGTTATAGAGCACAAATGGTAGCAGGAGAAAATAATATATCATATATAATAGATGATGGACTTCTAGTAAACGAAAATGAAGTAGTAGCAGGAGAATCAGCAAAAAAAGCACCAACAAAAATAGAAACAGTAAAACATGCAATTTTTATTGATGAAAAAGAAAGAAAAGACATGATAAAAGCCTTAAAAAAGTATAAACCACAATCCATTTTAATACTAGGGACATCAGATGGAATGGTAGAAAAGATTGCAAAAAACTTAGAACTTCCACCAATAGAGAAAACAATATATATAAACGAAGTAGCAACAGAAGAAGAAATGAAAACAGCAAAAAATATAAGAGTAACACAAGGAAAACACGTAATACCAGTTCCAACATTTGAAATAAAAAAAGACTTCTCAGGTTACATACTAGACCCTTTACAAATATTCAAATCAAGAGGAGATAATAAACCTTACATATCAGAAAAATCAATAATAAGACCAACCTTCAGCTACTTAGGAAACTTCACAATATCAGACACAGTATTTAGACAAATTGTGGAATACCTAGCCAGAAAAGAAGAAGGAATTGCAAAAATAATAAGAACAAGAGTAGAAAACTTACGGAGAGGGACCACACATATATATGGAAGTCTCAGTATATTATGGACTAAACGTAATAAAAGAGTTAAAAGAATTTAAAGCAAAATGCATAAAAGAAATAGAAAAACTAACAACAATGAATGTACAAAAAATAACAGTAATAGCGAAATCAATAGAAATAAGAAACTAACATTGGAAACGGTAGCATTGGTAGCATTGGGGACGGTTTGTAATCGGAAACAAGATAGAAAAGAACTTAAAGTCGAATACCAAAATAATCTGGCTAGATTAGGAACTGTCCCCAATGCGGAAACAAATCGAAAATAAAAATATAGAGTGGAGTAGAGGCGATTATTAATCCCTAGCCCTTCAAAGAAATTACCAAAGAAATAAAACAAAAAATAAAAAAGGAGAAAAAACATGTCATTCATAGTAGCAATAGACGGACCAGCAGGAACTGGAAAAGGAACAATAACAAGCCTAATATCAAAAGAACTAGGTTTAGTAAATATAGACACAGGGGCAACATACAGATGTGTAGCATTAAATGCAATAAGAAATAATATAAAATTAGAAGAGCAAGAAAAAATAATAGCATCATTAGAAAACATAGAAATAGACATGAAAAACGAAGGTGGAGAGCAAAAAGTATTTCTAAATGGAGAAGACGTAAGCAAACAAATAAGAAGCAAAGAAGTCTCACAAATAGTCTCACAAGTTTCTTCAATAAAAGAAGTACGTTATAAAATGGTAGAAGTACAAAGAAAACTAGCACAAGGAAAAGATGTTATAATAGAAGGAAGAGATATAACAACAGTAGTATTCCCAGAAGCTAATGTAAAAATATATATGGATGCAGACGAAAGAGTGCGAGCACAGAGAAGATATAAAGAAATGCAAGAAAAAGGAATACAAATGACATATGAAGAAGTGCTTAAAAACATACAAGCAAGAGATAAAAACGACAAAGAAAAAGAAGTAGGAGCCCTAAAAATAGCAGAAGATGCCATATATTTAGATACAACAGGGCTTAGTATAGAAGAAGTAAAAGATAAAATATTAAATATAATAAAAGATATTAAAAATAAATTGTAGGAGTCTCAGCCTTTAATTTTTATTTTAATATATACAAACACATAAGATTACTATATATGAAATCGTGTGCGACTATTTTAATTTTAATATACTATAATAATTTTTACTTATTAAGAAATATAAATTGGAGGTTTTAAATGGAAGAATTAATAGATGTGTTAGATGAAAATGGAAATAAAACAGGAAAAATCTTAACAAGGAAACAAATACATGAGCAAGGACTATGGCACAGAATAGTAGTTGTTGCAGTAATTGATAAGAATGGAAATATATTAATGCAACAAAGGTCAAAAAATAGAATTAAAAATCCACTTAAATGGGATGTATCAGCAGCAGGTCATGTATCTAGTGGTCAGACTTCTATAGAAGCAGCAGTAAGAGAAACAATGGAAGAAATAGGCATAGATGTAAAAGAAGAAGAACTAAAATATGTAATCACATATAAAGAAAATGTAAGAGTAGAAGAAAATTACAAGGATAGACAAATTTATGATTGCTATATAATAGAAAAAGAGAAAATAGATATTTCAAACATAAAAATACAAGAAAGTGAAGTTGAACAAGTAAAATTATGCAATCTAAAAGAATTTAATGAGATATTAGAAAGTAAAAATATAATGAATAGGACAGAATTATACAAAGAAATCATAAAACATCTAAAATAATAGGAGAAAAGCAATGAAAAAGTTTTTAAAAGAAATAGCAAGAAAAATTGTAAGAGGAGCAATATATGCATATTGCAAAATAGTACATAGAGTAAAAATAGAAGGGCAAGAAAACATACCATTAGATGAGCCACTAATATATTGTGGAAACCACAGAACATATTTAGACCCACCACTAATAGTAGTAACAGCCAAAAGGCATGTACGATTTATGGCAAAAATAGAATTAAAAAAGAATCCATTTTTCGCATTTTTAGGAGTAGTATTTGATGGAATATATGTAAATAGAGACTCAAAAGACATAACCGCAATAAAAACAGCTTTAAAAGCACTAAAAAACGGAGAATGTGTAGCACTATTCCCAGAAGGAACAAGAAACGGCTTAGAAAAAGGAGAAAAAGCAAAAGATGGAGCAGCGTTTTTTGCAATGCGTTCAGGAGCAAAAGTAATGCCATGTGGAATATCAGGAGGAACAGGAAAATTCGACAAAGTAACAATACGTTATGGAAAACCACTAGACTTTAGCAAATATGACAAGAACGATAAAGATGCTCTTGATAAAATAACAGATGAAATAATGGAAAAAATAATAGAACTTACAAAATAATTAAGAATATACAGTTGCATAAAATAAAAAAATATGTTAATATATATAACATAGAAACAAAAACAAAGAAAAAGAGGAGTAAGTTTAAACTAACTAGAAAAGAGAAAAGAAGTGAATACGCTGAGAGCTTCTTATAGAAAAGAAAACTGAAGGTAGCTTTGGAGTTGGAATAGAGAAAACAAAAAAAGTAACTATTCTCGCATAAGCATGCGTTAAAAGCTAATTAAGATTACAAGCACAAAAAACAACAAAAAAGAAAAAAAGCTTGTAAATTAAGGTGGTACCGTGAGAAAAACATTCTCGCCCTTATACAAGGGCGAGTTTTTTGAATTCTGTTAAACAAAAAGTGAGTCAAAAGGGACGGCCTTTTTTGACTCAAATAAGCCAAAAGGGACAACCCTATGAAAAATATATCTAAATAAGGTTTTTTAAAACAAAAAAATATATGAATAAGTATTTTATAAGCTAATATGATGAAAGAATAATTATAAAAAATCTATATAATGTATATGTACTAAGCTATGTAAAATAAATATAATAAAATTTGAAAAATGAAAATAAAAAGTTAAAGGGGTGTCCCTTTTGGCAAAAGTGAGCCAAAAAAGGCCGTCCCTTTTGACTCAAAAAGAAAGGAAGGATAAATGTATGTGTAGTAAGCATGAATTAGAGGGTAAATATGAGCCTAAGAATTTTGAGGAGGAGATTTATAGAAATTGGGAGGAGAAGGGTTACTTTAAACCAGATGAGGATAGGAAAAAAGTACCTTATACTATTGTTATTCCGCCTCCAAATATTACGGGTAAGCTTCATATGGGGCATGCTCTTGATGATACAATTCAAGATATATTAATTAGATATAAGAGAATGCAAGGGTTTAATACTCTTTGGATTCCTGGTACTGACCATGCGGCTATTGCTACTGAGGCTAAAATTGTTGAGAAGATGAAGGAAGCGGGTATTACTAAGGAAGACATTGGTAGAGAAGGTTTCTTAGAAAGAGCTTGGGATTGGAAAAAAGAGTATGGTGGAACTATTATAAATCAACTTAAAAAACTTGGCTGTTCTTGCGATTGGTCAAGAGAAAGATTTACAATGGATGAAGGTTTATCTAAGGCTGTTGAATATGTTTTTATTAAACTATATGAAAAAGGTTTAATTTATAAAGGTAAGAAAATGATAAACTGGTGCCCTAATTGTAATACTTCTATTTCAGATGCAGAAGTTGAATATGAAGAAGAACCTACACATTTATGGCATATTCGCTATAAAGTAAAAGATGAGGAAAGATATATTATAGTTGCAACTACTAGACCAGAAACTATGCTTGGAGATACAGGTGTTGCTGTTCACCCTTCTGATGAAAGATATAAGGATTTAGTTGGAAAAACTGTTATTCTTCCAATTATGAATAAGGAAATTCCAATTATAGCAGACCATTTTGTTGAAAAGGAATTTGGAACAGGTGCAGTTAAACTAACTCCAGCACACGACCCTAACGATTATGCAGCAGCTTTAGCTCATGATTTAGAAATAATAGAAGTGTTTGATGACAACTTTAAAATGGGTAATTTAGTACCTGAATTACAAGGTATGGACTTATTAGAAGCAAGAGAAGAAATAGTTAAAATGCTAGAGAAAAATGGAGACTTAGTAAAAATAGAAGACTATACTCATAATGTAGGTAAATGTTATAGATGCCACAGCACAATAGAGCCACATATTTCAGAGCAATGGTTCGTAAAAATGGAGCCACTAGCAAAACCTGCTAATGAAGCAATAAGAAGTGGTAAAGTTAAATTTATACCACAAAAATATGAAAAAACATATTTTTCATGGATGGATAATGTAAAAGATTGGTGTATTTCAAGACAATTATGGTGGGGACATAGAATACCAGCATATTACTGTGAAGACTGTAAAGAAATAATGGTAGCTCATGAAAAGCCAAAAAAATGTACAAAATGTGGTAGCGAACATATACACCAAGATGAAGATACATTAGATACTTGGTTTAGCTCAGCATTATGGCCATTTTCAACACTAGGTTGGCCAGAGCAAACAGAAGATTTTAAATATTTCTATCCAACGTCTACATTAGTAACAGGCTACGACATTATATTTTTCTGGGTAGCAAGAATGATATTTTCTGGAATTGAACATACAGGTGTAGAACCATTTAAAGATGTTGTGATACATGGAATAGTAAGAGATAGCCAAGGAAGAAAAATGTCAAAAAGCTTAGGTAATGGAATTGACCCATTAGAAATAATAGATAAGTATGGAACAGATGCACTAAGGTTTTCACTAATACTAGGAATATCAGCAGGAAATGATATAAGATATATGCCAGAAAAACTAGAACAAGCATCAAACTTTGCAAATAAATTATGGAATGCTTCTAAGTTTACATTGGGAAATTTTGCAAAAATAGGCGAGAATACTCCAAACTTTGAAACATTTATGCTGAGCGATGAAATACCTTCTAATTTAGCATATGAAGATAAATGGATACTTTCAAAAATAAATAATCTAGCAAAAGAAATAAGTTATAATTTGGAGAAGTATGATTTAGGTGTAGCTTGTAGTAAAATATATGACTTTATATGGAACGAATTTTGCGATTGGTATATAGAAATGGTAAAACCTAGATTATATGATGAAGAAAGTAAAGATAAAGATGCAGCATTATGGACATTAAACAAAGTGTTAGTAAATTCATTAAAATTATTACACCCAATAATGCCATTTATAACAGAAGAAATTTTTGAAAAATTATATAGTAAAGATGAAAGTATAATGATTTCAAAATGGCCACAATATGAAGAAAAATTAGCATTTGAAAAAGAAGAAAAAGGAATAGAAGCATTAAAAGAAATAATAGTAGGAATACGTAATTTACGTACAAATATGAATATACATCCATCTAGAAAATCTAATTTAATATTTGTAACAGCAGAATTTGAAGAAATGATAAATTCATCAAAAGTAATGCTACAAAAATTAGGTTTTGCAAATAGTATAGAAGTAAAACAAAATAGAACAGATATACCAGAAGATACTTCATGTATAATGGTAGATGGAATAGAAGCTATAATACCTTTTGGAGATTTAGTAGATATTGAAGAAGAAAAAAAGAGATTAGAATCAGAAATTACTAAATTAGAAGCAGAAGTTACAAGATGTGAAAAAATGCTTTCAAATTCAGGATTTGTATCAAAGGCACCAACACAAAAAATAGAAGAAGAAAAAGCAAAACTTGCAAAATATGTGGAAATGTTAAAGAATTCTAAAGAAAGATTAGAAAAAATAAAATAATATAAAAGAGATAATATTTTAGAAAAAATATTATCTCTTTTAAGCATATTTTTTATTAACAATTCCTCTTATATACTCACCAATTTCTTCATCAGATAAATCTAACATATTAATTAAATCTTTTAATACATCTCTTCTAGGTAAATCTTCTTCTTTATCTATTCTAACATATTGCCTCAAACTTATATTTAATAGTTCAGCCATATTTTCTTGAGTATAATTCTTTGATTTTCTTTTTTCTTTAATCATTAGATAATCACCATATATATTATTACATAAAAACAAGAAAATAAATATTGACATTAAATGTCAGGTTTAATATAATGAATTTGTAAAAATAATAAGGAACAAAGGAGAATACAGAAAATGAGAGAAAAATACGAATTCAAAGAATTTGGAGGAATAACGTTAAT